>CACZSA010000046.1 GCA_902783705.1 uncultured Ruminococcus sp. | reverse complement strand
TCCCGCGGCATGGAGCCGGCGCAGTTTTTCGCGGATCTCTTCTTCCCCGCTCCGGTCGTCCGAGAGGAAGAACACCGTCGTGTGCGCGATTGCAGACTGCGCGGTCTCGCTAAGCGGCGCGTCGGAGGCGTCGTACGCCGTCGGGATGCCGCGGGCACGGATCGCCTCCAGCGCGGATTCCGAATGCCCCCAGAGCCCCGTCACGGCGAGGTCGTGCGAAGCGATGAAATCGATCTCCTCCGGGCCCGGCCTGTAGTCCGCCATCACGCCCTCCTCAAAGCCCGTGAAGGTCCGCTCCCCGTTCACGATGGCGACATAGCTCACGGCGGTATCCCCCTCCTCCGTGCGGACATGGCTGACGTCCACGCCCTTCGAGAGGAGCGCGTCCCGGAGGAATTCGCCGCGGCGGTCGTTCCCCACCGGACCGATATAGGACGCCTCCCCGCCGAGCCGACGGATGTACGCGGCGACGTTCACGGGATTCCCGCCGGGGTACATCCGTCCCGAATCGGTGTAATAATCGATGCAGTTGTCTCCGAAGCAGGCTATTTTCATCTCATTCCTCCCGTCCGTTTTTTCTTGGAAGGGGCGTCATTCGCCCTTCATCTCCATCACGGATTTGGTGAACCGTTCGAGCTGCTTGCCGATGACCTTGCCGATCTTCGCGCAGAGGGAAGCCGTGTCGTCGGAGCGGGGCAGGAAGATGTTCGCCGTGAACTGGTTCTTCGTGTCGCCCGACCAGATCCCGGTGCCGAGATCATAGAAGGACGAGTCGAATACGATCCGCAGCATATCGGAGGAGTCCTCGTTCCGCGCGACCTTCGTCATCAGGACCTGATCGATGTACGCGGGCACGGATTCGAGATAGGAATAGTAGGCGAAGGCGTCGAGCAGGACGGCGGCCTTGTGCAGATCGTCCCCGGCGAGCGTCTTCGGCAGAACGGACTGCGCGCCGCCCTCGACGAGGGAGTAGTACTGCGCCTGCGCCGCGTCGAATTTCGGAGGCGGCAGGATCCCGATGTTGAATTCGATATCGCGCATCCGGGAGGCCTCGCCCACGTATGCCGCGATGAAGAGGGCGCGGTTGTTGTAGAAGATCGGGGATTCCGCGCCGCCGCCGATGTCGTTCGTGCCGCTTGTGTAGATGTCGTTGCCGACGTTGAGCGCCACGAGCTTTGAGATGACGTTCATAGCGTATTCGTTCCCGGGGATGGCGAAGAAGAGGGTCCCCTCCTCGTCCCGATCGATGTACTTCACGCCCGCGCCCGCCAGCATCGCGCTGTAATGCCGCGTCACGGAGGACACGATGCCCCACTGGTCGTTGTCCTTGTTCATCGCGCCGTCGCCGTTGAGATCCAGCACACCGAGCGCGCCGAGCGCATACAGGCGGTCGACAGTCCAGCTGCCCTCGCGGACCTCGGTGTAGAGATCGGTTCCCGGCGCGACGTTCTCGAGCATGTCGCTGTTGAAGACGTAGCAATGCCGCGTCGAGTAGTTGTACAGGCTGAACGCCCCGGAGACCGCCGCCTGAATGCCGTAGAAATTGTACTGCTCCGTCGCGGCGCTGTCCCACCACGGCATCGTCAGATCGATATCCAGATCGTTCCACGGCAGGAGGATGCCCTGCGTCAGCACACCGGACACCGCCGCGTCGAACACCATGCAGGTGTCGGCGGTGTGATCCCCGGACTTGACCGCCGTCGCCAGATCCCCGCCGCTGCTGTTTGTGGTCTCCCGCTCTTCGATGGAGCAGTTGTAAAGCTCCTCCACCTTCTGCTCGCGGGTGAAGAGGGCGTCGTTCAGGATCTCGCCATTCATCTCGGCGGCGAAGATCTGCGTGTTCGCCCAGTTGAAGGTTGCGGGAGTCATGTTCATGATCGTGAGGACCGCCCCCTTCATGTCCTCCACGGCAGGCGCGGGAAGATGCTCCTCCGTCTCCGGCGTGGTCTCGGGGACCGGCTCGGAGATCTGCGTATTCCCGCCGGGCGTCTGTGCGTCTTCTCCGTTCTCCGCCCCTCCCGAGGCGCAGGAGAAGAGAGTTCCCGCCGCAAGCATCGCCGCAAGCAGCAGGCTGAGCTGTTTTTTCATGATGCCGCTCCTTTCTCCGGTTATTTCCGGATGATCGCGAATTCCGCCGCGCCGTTTTCCGAGCGGACTGCCGTCGGGCCGTCGAAGCTCCCGGATTTCAGGGCGAGGCCGTATTCTGTTTCCATATAGCGAAGGACGAGCTCGTCCCGTTTGCACGATACGACCGCGGGCATGTGGTCGTCATACCGCCCGATCCTGTATTCAAGCCGGAAGTCGCCGTCCGATTCCACGCGGAAGCCGTCCTCCCGGAGCAGGATTGAGAACGCGCCGTAGCCGATCTTCGCTTCTCCTCCGCCGAGGTCCTCAAAGGTCATCTCCCCGGCCCGCACGGGTTTCCCTTCCCGGATCAGCACGGCTCCGGCGATGACGCCGCGTCCGGTGTGGCGGTTGCCGTCGATCACGGGCAGGGTCTCGTAGACCGCTTCGTTCGCCGGGCAGACCGTGTCCTCGAAGGGATCCGGCGTACGCTCGTCGAAGATGTGCAGATCGCGGATCCGGAAAGACCCGTCCGCCGCGTAGAGGTTGATGCGGTAGTTCTTCGTGCAGTACCAGACGGAGTTCTTCCCGGGATCGTCCCACGCGGTGTGCGCCGTGATGGCGGAGGCGGGCGTCTCTCCCCAGTTCTCTTTGAACCACCGTCCGGTGTCTCCGAGGGGCTCGACCGTGATCTTCCCTTCCCCTGCAAGGCGCGCGAATTCGGCGAACTGATATTCGATCCCGTTCTTCATGCCGGGCCAGCCGAAGCTGTTCTCCTGTCCCGCCTGCGCGTAGCCGAAGGTCAGGCAGTCGCCGTTGTAGTTCTCCCGGAGAAACCAGTCCACCCACGCGGGGATGCCGCCTCCTCCGCCGTTGTAAACGGGCTCGAGCGTGATGACGCCCTGCACCCGGGACGCGCCCGCCTCCGCGCTCATGCCGAAATCGTACTGATACACGGGATCCGACCCGAGCATCCGGAAGAGCGGGACCGGGATCTGTCCTTCCCCGGTCTGCGCGGGCATGAAGACGTTCTTTCTGCTCGGATAGTACGCCTGTCCGTAGTAGCCGCCCCAGAGCGTGTAGCCGTCGGTCCCGTACTGCTCCTTGCAGTTGCAGAGGGCGTCGAGGCCGTATTTGTCCGAGAGATAGCGGACCGTGTGCGTGTCGAAGAACCACGAGCCGAAGACCCGGGGGTAGTACCCGAAGGTCTCGCGGAACTTTTCAAACAGCACGTCGCAGAGCTTTTCGCGCTGGGGCTTGGTGTAGCCCATCGAGAAGCCGCAGTGGACGTGCCAGTCCCACGGGAAGCGTCCGGTCCACTCGATCCCCGCGGCCCTGCACTGCGGCTCGACCACCTCGAACCACACGCCGAGCTCGAACTGCGCGGGATCCAATTCCTTCAGCATCCCGACGTAGACTGGGTCGATCAGGGCGTCGTACTGCAGAAGAAACGTCCCGCGAAGGCCGTATTTCTTCATGACGGCGATCTGCTCCCGCACGGGCTCGACGAGGTCCACCGGTCCCCGCGGCTCCACGTCCCGGATGAAATTGACGATATTGACGATCTGACGTTTGTTCATGTACGCATCCTCCGTATTGTCCGGTTTTGCGGCGGGTTCCCGATGATCCCGCGCGCGGATTCGGGGTTCTGCTTTCATCATAGCGCATTCCGGCGGGTTTGTCAAGATCGGGGGCGAGGCTTCGGGCTTTTTTTCCCTTGACACACCTCACAGCGCATGTTATAATGGATTGACGAAATCTTGTCGGGGGGAATGAATTCCATGAAAAAGGCTGAAAAAATCGCGTATCTCGCGCTCGCGGTCCTCGGCGCGCTCTCCGCAGTCGCCGTCGGATTCTGGAAGCACAACATCACCTTCTGGGCCGCGTTGCTCTTCTTTGCCGTCGCGCTTCTCTATGCCCTCGACCGCCCGGTGTTCATGTTCAGGCGCTACCGCTTCCCGCTGTTTCCCACCCGGGAGGACGCGATCGCCGTTCTCGAGGACAACATGCTGTACGGCGATCCGGAGAAGCGCTACGCCCGAACGGTGCGGGCCGTCTGCCTCTTCAGCCTCGCCTTCGGATGGGGGATCGTCCTGTACGGCGCCCTGTACGGCAAGCCGCTCTGAACGCCCGAAAACCGCTCGAAAAAGCCGCCGGATCTTTGCGTTCCGACGGTCTTCTCTCTGTTTATACGGTGGATGCGGTATGGAGGAGAACGGCTCATACAAATCTCACGCTAAATCCTTTTTGAGGTTTTAGCCTGAGATTCGTATCAGAACTTCGGGACAATGACCGCCTCGCCGTCCTTCATGGCGGATTCATGGGCGCAGATGCCCGCCGCGGTGATGTTGCCGCCGAGGTGCTCGTCGATCCACGGCTTCCGCTCCTCGATGCAGCTCATGACAAACTCGTGCACGAGGTGCGCGTGCGATCCGTGATGGCCCGCGCCGGCTCCCTTTTTCAGGGAATCCTGCGGATTCTGGGGGTCGTAGTTGTTTCCGACGGTGAAATGCCACAGCTCTTCGGGAAGGTCCTCGTAGTAGTTCGGCATGGGCGTGGTCTCGGCAGACGTCCTTCTTGCCCGTCCCTCCCCACCGGGATCCAGCGTGGTGATGATGGGATCGTCCCAGTCGGCGAAGCCCCATTCGAAGCTCTTCTTCGAACCGAGGATGTGCATGCCCTCCTGATAGAGCCGGGCACACTCGAACAGGGAGCGTGTCGCCTCGCCCTTGAGTCCGTTTTCGAATTCAAATATCGCCGTCTCCACGGGATAGGGGTTGCCGTACCGTCTTACCAGATCCTCGTCCATGGTGCCGGAGCCGAAGCAGTGCACGCGGGCGATCCGCGAGCCGGACAGCGCGACCATCGGCCCGATGGCGTGCGTGCCGTACCAGAACGGGGGCAGGCCCATCCAGTAATCCGGCCAGTTGGCCATGTCCTGATAATGGGAACCCCGGAAGAACTGGATCTTTCCGAAATCCCCGTTCGCCTTCATCCGGCTGGCATAGAAGAACTGGTAGGTATAGAGCGTCGTCTCCATCATCATGTAGTTCTTCCCGGATTTCCGCTTCGCCTTCACGATCCGGCGGATATCGTCGAGGGAGGTCGCCATCGGCACGGTGCAGGCGCAGTGCTTGCCCGATTCGAGAACGGCGACGGTCTGATCCGCGTGGAGGGGGATCGGGGTGACGAGATGCACGGCGTCGATGGACGGATCGGCGAGGATCGCCTCAAAATTGTCCACGCACCGCGCGCCGCCGATATAATCACTCGTCTGCTTCAGCCGGTCCGCATTTGTGTCGCAGAGCGTCAGCTCCCCGACGTTCGGGTGTTCCTTGTAGATCGCCGCGAACGCGCCGCCGAAGCCCAGCCCCACCAGGGCAACATTCAGTTTTTTCATATCGGGATTCCTTTCTCAGAGTGAAATCTGTATCCGCTCCCTATTATAGCACGTTCGCGCGCGGATTTCCATTCCTCCGCGTGAAGTTTTACGCGCAGAAAAGAATTCTCGCCCGGTCCGCATCATGGCGCAGGTGCAATTTTTCAGATTTTTTGCGGAATTCTCTTCCCCCTGCCGGGGCGGATATGCTATAATAAAGACCGAAGACATTTCAGGAAAGTGAAGGAGACTCCAGATGAACCGCACGGAAAGAACACCCGAGGAGCGCGCCGAAGAACTGCTCCGGCAGCTCAGCACCGAAGAAAAGCTGCATCAGCTCACCGCGCAGATGGTATTCGACATCGGCGAGGGCTATGAGGAACGCCGCGACCCGCTCCGGGGCTGTTACCGCAATCCCGGACACTTCATGCATCAGGACGGGAAGATCTCGACCCCCGGCGAGGTAGCGCGGCGGATCAACCTCGACGTTAAGCAGAGCATGGAGGCCCAGCCCCACGCGATCCCGCCGCTCGAACACGGCGAAAGCCTCCACGGCGCGCAGTGGGGCATGGCGACGATCTTCCCCCAGCCGATCGGGCTCGCTTCGACCTTCGATCCGGACCTCGTCGGCGAGGCGGCGGACGTGATCGGGCGTGAGACGGCAGCGGTCGGCGTGCGTCAGGCGCTCGCTCCCGTGGTCAATCTCGCGCGGGACGTGCGCTGGGGACGGTCCATCGAGACCTTCGGCGAGGATCCGAAGCTCGCCTCCGACATGGGCGCCGCGATGTGCCGGGGATTCGAGAAGAACGGCGTCGCCGCAACGCCCAAGCACTTCGCCGACAACTACGCGGACGGCGGGCGGGACTCCAATTACTCCACCCACTCGGAGAGGGAGCTGCGCGAGGTGTACCTCAAGCCCTTCGAGGCCTGCTTCAGGGAGGGCGGCGCGCACGGCGTCATGGCGGCGTACAACAGCCTCTTCAACGGACTGCCCGCCCATGCCAATCCGTGGCTGCTCACGAAGGTCCTCCGGGAGGAATGGGGCTTTGACGGGATCGTCGTCTCCGATTACGGCGGCGTGGACGGGACGGCAGGCGCGCACCGGATCGCCGCAGATATGCCCGAGGCCGTCGCGCTCTGCCTCGAAGCGGGGCTCGACGTCACGCTTGCGAACCTCGATTACCGGGATATCCGCGCGGCATGGGACAGAGGCCTGCTCACGGAGGAGGTCCTCGACCGGGCGGTGCTCCGGCTCCTGACGCTGAAATTCCGGCTCAGGCTCTTCGACGATCCCTATGTCGATCCCGACGAGGCGGACCGGATCGTGCGATGTGAAGAGCATAAATCCGTCGCGCTCCGGGCTGCGCGGAAGAGTCTTGTCCTGCTCGAGAACGACGGGATGCTGCCGCTCTGCCGGGGAAAGGTCCGAACGCTCGGCGTATTCGGTCCCGGCGCGGACGTCCTTCCGACGGGCAGGAATTATTCCGGCCCCTACGCGCATCTCTGGGAGGCCGACGACGTGCGCTCGCCGCTCGCGTTTTTCCGCGAACATGCGGACGGGGTGGAGATCGTGACCGGACCGGACAGCGAGATCCCCGCCCTCGCGCCCAAATGCGACGCGGTGCTCTACTTCACCTCCATTGTGGAGGGCGAGGGGCTCGACCGCTCCGATCTGCGGCTCCCGGCCTACCGCACCGCCGCGTCAAAGGACGAGGCAGCGGTGATCGTCGACAAGGCGGAGCTCACGATCGAGGTCGATCAGGAAGCCTCGATCCTCGCGCTGGCAAAGGCCAATCCGAACGCCGCCGTGATCCTCATGAACGGGGCTCCGGTGGACGTCACAGCCTGGCGCGGCGCGGTCCGGGCAATCCTCGAGGCGTGGTATCCCGGCGAGGGCGGCGCGGAGGCGCTCTGGGAAACCCTCTGGGGGGAGAACAACCCCGGCGGCAAGCTCCCCGTGAGCTGGCCGAAATCGGTGGGACAGCTCCCGCTCTTCTACGGATATAAGCCGAGCGGACGCGGCTACGGCTACGAGAACAACGACGGCCGTCCCCTCTATCCCTTCGGCTACGGACTGAGCTACACCGCGTTCGCCCTCTCCGACCCAAGCGTGACAAAGACCGCGAGCGGATGGGAGGTTTCCCTCGACGTCGCGAACACCGGTGCGTATGACGGCGACGAGGTGGTCGAAATCTACCTGACGTCCCGGCACACGAAGGTCGTCCGGCCCGTGAAGGAGCTGGTCGCCTACCGGCGGGTCTCCGTGCAGAAGGGCGAGACTGTCCGCGTGACCCTGACGGTTCCGGAGAGCGTCACCTCCTATTACGACGCGGATATGGTCTTCGGCCCGCACGGCGGGGACTTCACCCTCCTCATCGGCACCTCGGCGGAGGAGATCCTCTTTGAGGAGCCGCTCGCATAAATCCCGGCCCCGAAACGACGGAAACAGGCTTTTCACGACAAACGATAGATTATACACGGAAAGATTTGTGATCGGGCACGTCTCCAACCGGGGCGGCGCCGAGATCTCGGACTGAGCGGCGCCGTATCCGTCCGGTCAAAATCCGCGCGCGTGGTCGGATCGGATGTGCTATAATGGATTTACGAAAGCAAACGCAGAATCCGGACGCAGTCACAAGGGGGGTACCACACGATGGAGAACCACATTCTGGATATTCATTGCCCGCGATGCGGCGCACCGGCGGAGTACAACATCGCGCGGCGTCAGTATTTCTGCGAATACTGCGGAGGCGAATTCGCAACCGACATCGCCCGGCAGGAAAAGCAGGGCTTCCGGAAGCTGCACGGGGAGAAAATGCAGTCCTCCATCCGGAATTACCGTCTTTTCCGGGCCTCGTGCTCGGGCTGCGGCGCGACGGTGGTCTTCGAGGAGAACGAGGCGCTCTCGCACTGCGCGTTCTGCGGCAGGAATCTCGTGCGCCGGGACTACCCTGAGGCGAAGAACATGCCCGAGTGCGTGATCCCCTTCGCCGTCGGGGAGGACGAAGCCCGGGACCGCCTCGCCCGCTGGTGCGCCGAGAACCGGAACAGGCCCGAGGCCAAAAGCCTGCTCCCGCTCCTCCCTTCCCTGAAGGGGTACTACCTCCCCTATGAGCTGGTGCGCGGTCCGGTGCACATGACGGTCTCCCGCATGGACGGCGGCAGCGCATATCCCTGCGAGGGCTTTCTCAACGACGAATTCGTCAACCGCTCAAAGCAGCTCGACAACCTCCTCCTCGACGGGATGGAGCCGTTCGATCCCGCGGCGATCCGGGAGTTTGACTTCGGCTACGTCGCCGGACACCGGGTGAAGATCTCCGACATCACGGACAGGGAGCTGGAGACCCGCGTCGGTGCAGAGGTGCAGTCCTCCTGCACGCCGTCCGTGCGCAAAACGCTCGAGACAAAGGCGGTCGACGTCCGGGCAGACGTGAGCGCCGCCGTGCGTCTTCCGGTGCTTCTGCCCGTGTATTACATCGCCGACGGGAACACGATGGCGGCGGTCAACGGGCAGACGGGCAAGGTCAGCGTCCGCGCCGAGAAGGAATCGCATTATTATTTCATCCCCTGGTGGTTCAAGGCCATCCTCTCGGTGCTCTTGTTCAGCGGCGCGCTGTTTCTCGCGCTGTACCTCGGCGGGATGAACATGGGCGAAAACCTGATCATCACGGGGATGACGGCGATGATCTTCCTGCTCGTCACGCTCTGCCTGTTCAGCGACACGACGAAGAACCGCTTCTCCGTCGAATCCGGACACAGGATCTTCACGTCCGGCGAGGCGAGGCGGCCCATGGCGGATCCGATCTTCCTGCGGCAGGTCGACGGCGTGCTCCGTCCGGTCGCACTGCGCTTCACCACCCCGTACCGCGTCCTCCGCATGGCGCTGCTCGCCGTCGTCGCGCTGTTTCTGCCCGTCATCATCGCCCTCTTTCTCAACGGCTTCGATTTCGGACGGCTTGAGCTCGGCGGATCGGCGGTCTGGTTCTGCATCGCGGTGCCGACCGTCCCGATCATTCTCCTGAAATACGGCATCGTACAGCTGTACGAGCGTCCGTGGGTCTACACCTTCACGCCGGACGGAAAGAAGAAGCGGCATAAGGAAAAACTCGACCTCCACGTTTCAAAGGGGACGGTGAAGGAAATTCTCCGGGTCATCTTCGTCCCGCCCGCAAGCCTCGCCGTGTGGTTCGCGATCATCAGCTTCTGCGTCATGTGCTATCTGACGGCGTTCGGGTTTGATTGATCGACAGCCTTCCTCCCATAAACACAAATCCCCGCCGGTCCGGATTTGGACCGATGGGGATTTTTCGTTTTTTGCCTTGCCGGGATAGGCCGGTCCGCCACGTTCATCGCACAAGATCCTCGCTCCATGCCAGTCCGATGGAGACGTTGCTGTCGAAGTACACGCGCCCGTTCTCAGGTCCCGAGCCGTGGAAGAACATGAGCCAGACGGTCCGCCCGTCCGCCTCACAGGTGCAGCGGAGGCAGAAAACCCCGCCCCGGAGGACCACCAGGGGATTCCGGAACGCGTTGGATCCCGTCCCCCGGGATCTGCCGGGAGTCCTTGATTCCGTTCAAAATCGACATATCCGCCTCCGATTCGCGGTTCCCCCCGTCTCGTTTTTCGTTCACGCTTCCTTATAGCATAGCAGGCGCGCCCGCTGCCAGTTATTCTCCCAGCAGAATCGCGGAGGCTTCGAAGTTCGCCTTGAGCTCCACCTCGAGCGTCCGCCCGTCCGGGGTCAGGGAAATCCGGTTCTCCTCGCTCGTGAGGGTGTCAAGGATGCGGAGGCTGCTGCGCGGCATGGGGAGCGCGATCTTCCCGGGGATCTCTCCGCCGAAGGTGTGGACCGTGACGAGGACCCGCCCTTCGTCCCCTGCCCGGACTACCGCCTGCCACCCCTCGGGATGCTCCCAGCTCTCGGGTTCGGGGCCGTAGAAAGAAGACGTTCCGCGGCGGATGACGGGGGAGGCACACCGGTAAAACGCGATCGCCCGGTCGACGACGGCCCATTGCGCGGGTGAGAGATCGTACACGTCCCCGGAGAGGCACATCACGCCGAGCAGGGTGTTCACGAGCGAATAGTGGATCCGCCGCAGGGAGTCCGTTTTGCGCAGGACCGCCCAGATCTGGCTCTTCGACGGGCGGATCAGGCGGTGCAGGCGCGCGGCGATGATCGGGATGTGGACGCATTCGTGCGCGTCGGAGAAGGACGCCATGTCCGCGAGATTCATCATCGACGGCTCGAGGCGATGCCCGCCGGAGGAGCAGTTCTCGATCATGAGTCCCGGGATCTCCCGGTGCAGCTCGCGCCAGAAGTCCTGCGTCCCCGCGACGGTTTTCCGTAGACCTTCGCCGAGCCCGTCCGGATCGTCGCAGCCCAGCCCGATCGAATCGTTGTAGTCGATCTTGATATACCGGAAGCCGTAGTCCCGGAGAAGCCCGATCACCGACTGTCGGAGATGATTCCGCACGTCCGGGGAGGCCATGTTGAGGAACATCCGCCCGCCCGTGCAGATCGGCGTCCCGTGCCGTTTCAGGAGCCACCCCGTGTGGGAAGCCGCCTCCGTCCCGGGTGAGCAGTTTTCCGCCTCGAACCAGATCCCGGGCTTCATCCCGGCGTCCGCGATGGTCTTCACGGTATTTTTGAACCCATGCGGGAACATGGCTTCGTTGACCGTCCAGTCGCCAATGAAGGACCAGTTCCCTTTTCCATACCAGCCCGCGTCGATGACGAAATAGTCCGGGCGGCGGGGCTTCATGATCTCCACGATGCGCCAGATATTGTCCTCGTTCGGGTTGCCCCAGGTGGTGCAGTATTCGTTGAAGACAAGCGGCAGGCCCTCCCCCGTCAGACTTTCCGATTCCGTATGCAGATCGAGCAGCCGCTGGGACACCGGATCAAGCCCTCCCTTGCCGACCGTCAGATACGCGGACGGCGCATCGCAGGCCTCCCCGGGGGAGACGGTCTTCTGCCAGTGCCCGGAATCGTAATCCGCGCCGCCTCCGACGAGGGACAGGGATGCGCGCTGACGCCGGATCTCGATCTGCCACGAGTACGGACAGGCAAGCTGCGCCGCCCACGTCACGCCCGCCGCCTCGTCCTCCGCCGCCGCGAAGGGGAACCAGCCGCGCACGGGCATGGAGCCGTTCTGACCGAATTTCTCCATCCGCACGCCGACGCCCGCCCACGACGGCTCGAGGTGCATCGCCTCGACGGTCTCGGTCCGGATCCGCCCCTCCGCGCTCCAGAAGGACCGCGCGCGATGGATCTTCATACGGTCCGTCTCCCGCCCGCCGCCGAAGGGCGTCAGGCATCCGAGGGAGAAGCTCGACAGGTTTTCGAGCACGACCGCCGTCGCGGATCCGTTTTCAAAGCGCACCTTCGATTCGAGGGCCCGCAGTCCGGCGCGGCGAACGAGCCGATGGAGGGCCCGGCAGCCGCGCGGATCAGAAAGGATTGTCGTGACGGTCGTCTCTCCGCCCGCCTCCGTCACGGTCTGGCTCTCGAGGCGCATCCCGTCCTCAGTCCCGTTTCCCGTCATGGACAGGCCGTTGGCAAAGCCTCCGGGCAGACGGTCCCCGCGCAGATAAAGCGGGACGAGCGGCGCGCATCCGTCCATATTATATGCGGCATCCTCCTCCATCCCCGCCGGGATGAGGGTCAGGGTGATGTGACCGTCCCCGTCGGTGAGGTAGACGGCGAGCATATCCCCAAGCGGGACGCTGCTGTATATCGATGTTTTCACGGTCAGCCTCCGTTGATTTTTTGGGATTTGTATGATCCCACCCTTATTATAGCACACCTGCCCGGGGTGCGCAATGGTTTTTTCCACCCAAGCAAGGCGGTGAAAAATCCTGTTCTGCGGATCCTCTCTGCGGGAAAATTGATTGAAATTGTATTCCGGTTATGGTATAATAAGGCATCCGCAAGGCGGGGATGCCGGGGATCTCCGAACAAGGAATCGAAAATGGAGGAGAGCAGATATGAGCAAGAAGAACGAGAAGAGAAAAAGAAATCTGGAGCGGGAAAAAGCAAACGCCAGAACGGCGATCGTGCCGATGATCGCGGCGATTGTTTTCCTCGCGCTGGGGGCGATCGGCTTTTTCCGGAACAGCGGGGCGCTGAAGGAGTATGAAGCCTCTGCGGACATCCGTACGGTCGAAGCCGCCGTCACGGACACAAAATGCACGGACAACACCGTCGGAGACAGAACGTGGTACACCCATCTGCGCTACGAGGTGGACGGCAGGACGTATAACGACACTGCGACCCTTCATACGCATTCGGTCAATGTGGGCGAGCGCGTGGACATCGAGGTCTATCAGAGGCCGAACGGAGAATACGCGATCCCCGAGATCACAAATTCGTCCGAGCTTGCCGCCGAAAACATCCTGAACATCCTCTCCCTCGCCGTGGGAGCGGTTCTGACGGCGGCCTCGGTCGTCTGGCTGGCGTCGTCGCTCCGAAAAATCAAAGCGCTCGAATCGAAAATACAGCCCGACGAAAAAGAGAACGCATAATGCGATACACAGAACGGATCCCTTGTCACGGCGCGGAATGAACCGAAGCGGAGGACAGCCATGAGAAGCACCTTTGAGATCAGGAAAACCAATATCGTCGATCTGGATACGGACGCGATCGTCAACGCCGCCAACGAATCCCTTGCGGCGGGAGGCGGCGTATGCGGCGCGATCTTCCAGGCGGCGGGTTATCAGAAAATGCAGGAAGCCTGCGGCACATTCGGTCACTGCAATACCGGGGAGGCAGTCCTCACGCCCGGCTTCGATCTGAAGGCGAAATTCGTGATCCACGCGGTCGGCCCGGTCTGGATCGACGGGGAGCACGGCGAGCCCGAAAAGCTGCGGAGCGCCTATAAAAAGGCGCTGAATCTGGCGCGGATCAAGCATTGCAGGAGCGTCGGATTCCCATTGATCTCCGCCGGGATCTACGGCTATCCGATAAAGCGGGCGTGGGCGGACGCCGTCTCTGCCTGTACGGAGTACCTCCGGACCAACAGGAACGACGTGATGAAGATCGTCTTCGCCGTCCTTGACGAGGGTGTCCGCCAAGCCGGACGGGAGGCAGTGCGCCGGGCCGGTGCGGGAGCGCTCATGCCCGCTGAGCCCGGCGACTGGAAAACGATGCCCATGCCCGCGGAAACGGAGTCCTTCCTCCTCACGCGCTCCTTCCGCGAGGACGAGATGGACGCGCTCCGCCTGGGCCATGTTCCCGAAGCGATGGAAGACAAGTGGTTCTGGTACATGGAAGAGAGCACACTCCGGGCGCACCGCAGCTGGACGGGCCACATGATCTACCGGATCGATTTCCGGGCAGACAACCGCCATCTCGTGACGGTCAACCGCGATCCGGAGCAGTACGGCTGCACCGATATCGAAGAGGACAGGGCGGTCCTCGGCAAGCTGCTCGACCGATGGACAAAGCTCCCTTACGATTATTACGGCCAATGGCTCGCGGAAACGTACGATTCCCTGAAAAAAGCGGGGGGTGAACGACGGGGACTGATGCTCCGGTTCTGTGCATATCGCCGCTCCCAGGCCGACTGTTGCTTCCGGAAATATGTAAAAAATGATGAAATAAACGCATCCTCCCATCTGTTTTCTTCAAATAAGCGATCCCATTTTTTCAAAACATTCTTGACATTTTCATGAACATCGTCTATAATGAAGGGCAGGAATGCACTGGACATTTCTGTATTCAATTCAAATCAGGAGGTTGTTCCTTATGAAGAAACTGTCGATCCTTCTGCTGGCACTCGTTCTCTCCGTATGTCTGACCGCTGTCTGCTACGCGGCGACCGGAGAAGAGCTCCTTAAGGGAGCGGAGATGTATCTGACCTTTGAAGATGCATACGACGATGTCAACGGGCACCAGAACGTCCAGGTGGACGGCGACGATCCGGAATTCGTGGAAGGACGCTTCGGCAAGGCTGCCGCTATCCGCAGCGGCGAAGGCTCCCTCTACGCAGAGGATCTCAAATTCGGCACCAATTCCTTTACGGTAACCTGCTGGGTGAACGTCCACGAGCACGAAAGCGACCCTTGCCTGTTCGCCAACAAGGACTGGGGCTCCGGCGGAAATCCCGGTTTCCTGCTTGCCATCCGCGGCAGTGACTGGAAGTACAACGCCAACTGCGACGGCGGTACACGTACCGATACCGAATATCCCTACGACGCTGCCGGCATCGGCACGATGGAGAATCAGTGGTATCATGTCGCGCTCGTCGTTGACCGTGAAGCGGAGACCTACTGCCTCTACATCAACGGCAACCTGCTCAACAAGGCCATCAGCTTTGCCGACAAGGGCCACACCGGCGTCTCCTATGACGACGAGTGGAACGAATACCCCTTCTACATCGGCGAAGACGGCACCGGCTTCTACAACATGGGCAAGCTGCTGAACTTCGACGTGGACGAGTTTGCCGTGTTCATGAGCGCGCTGAGCGCCGAGGACGTGGCTGCGGTCTACACCTACGCGCCGGAAGGCTATGAAGCCGCCACCCTCTCGGAAGCCAAGGACCTCCATATTCCGCTTCCGGAATTCAGCGTGGATCCCCAGTCCGTCCTGGACTCTGCGGATCTCTACATCTCCTTCGACGACGGCATTACCGACGCGAAGGGCCATGCCATCCGCCAGGAAGGCGAGATCGAGACGGTCGACGGTATCTCCGGCAAGGCTGTCAGAATCGACAGTGACCTCGGACACCTCGCGCTCGACAATTATGAATTCGGCACCGATTCCTTCACCGTGACCGCGTGGATCTACGGCGAAAGCGCCAGCGACGACCCGTGCGTGTTCGCGAACAAGGACTGGAATTCCAGCAGCAACCCGGGCTGGCTCATCAGCCAGAAGGGTGACAACTGGAGATACACCGCCAACGCCGACGGTTATGAAAAGGTCGACAAGACCTTCAGCTACGTCATGCTGCCCGACGATGCATGGTCCATTAACGGTCAGTGGTATCACATGGCGCTTGTCGTCGACCGCGCAGAGCAGACCCTCCGCCTCTACATCAACGGCAGACCGTACTACGAGCCCGTTCCCTTCGGCGTTGATCACACCGATGCGTCCTATGACACCGGCTATGCGTTCGTCATCGGCGAAGACGGTCCCGAACAGTACACCAAGAACGGCGGCGGCATCTCGCTCGTCAATGTGTACGACGAGATCGCGGTCTTCAAGAAGGCTCTGACCACCGAAGAAGTCGCGGCCCTCTACTCCATCAACATGCAGGAAGAAGCTGCCGCTCCCGCTGCGGAAGAGCCTGCCGGCCCTGCCGCGCTTCTGAACAAGTCCTGGGACAACATTTTCGTGGACGGCGAAATGATGGTCAACGGCGGCGCGGACGCGTGGCTTGCCGAGAACCCGATCGAAGGCGACGTTTCCGAGCTGGCTGCCCGCGGCTGGGCGCATATCAGCACGCCGATCAGCGGCTTCGCTTACTCCGTTGACGGCGGTGACGCTGTGAAATCCGCTGACTACATCGTGGACAGACCCGACGTCAAGGCCGCCATCGCGGAAGAGGCCGAGGGCTTTGAGATCACCGTGGACGTCTCCGGTCTTGCCGACGGCGCGCACACGATCAACCTCTACGCCGTCAGCGCGAACGATGAGCTTGTCGACACCACCTTCGTGCTCACCTTTACCAAGGGAGCTGCCGCTGCTGCTGAGTCCAAGGGCTTCGCGGATGTGAACGCGGCTGCCGACGGCAAGGGTGTGATCACCGGCTACGAATTCGTCTCCGGCACGAACGGCTTCGGCGGCGAAGGCCCGGAAAACCTCTTCGACGGTGACACCAACACCAAGTTCTGCACCAACGAATTCCCGGCAGAAGCG
>CACZSA010000045.1 GCA_902783705.1 uncultured Ruminococcus sp. | reverse complement strand
CGTGCGGTACCAGTCGGTGATGATCCAGACGCAGCGCTTCAGCTCGCCGAGCTCGCCGTTCTTCACCATCTCGCGCATCTTCTGATAAAAGTGGTCCGTGCGCTGGTTGTACATGATCCCGAAGGTCTTGCCGCTCTTCTTCGCCGCGTCCATGAACTCGACGATCTTCTTCGTGTACACGCCGATCGGCTTCTCGGAGAGGACGTTCAGGCCGTTCTCAAACGCGTCGATGCCGATGATCGGGTGATAGTAGTGCGGCGTCGCGATCATGACCGCGTCCACAAGGCCGCTCGTGATCAGCGCGTGCGAGTCCTCAAAGTACGTGACCGGCGCGTCGCCGCAGACGCCCTTCGCCCATTCCAGACGCGCGGGCTTGATGTCGCAGACCGCAGTCAGCTCCGCGCCCGGAACCTTTCCCGCGATCAGATTCTGTACGTGGCCGGAACCCATGTTGCCGATCCCGATCACTCCAAACCGAACTTTTTCCATAATGTGCTCCTTTTTGAGGGATAAAGAACTTTATACCGGGGAGGGGCAAAAGGCGCTCCCCCCAGCTCATGCAGCAGCCCATATCATGCGCCGCCGCACTCCGCATTCTTAATTCTTAATTCTTCATTCGACCGTCGGCTTGACCCATCCGTACTGATACGGCGCCTCGGCCTTCGGGGTGTAAACGTACGCGGCGGCGTTGCAGAGGACCTTCTGCACCTCGGGGTTGTGGTAGGTCGGGACGGACTCGTGACCCGGGCGGAAGTAGAAGATCTTGCCGCGCCCGCGCTTGTAGACGCATCCGGAACGGAAGACTTCGCCGCCGGTGAACCAGCTGATGAAGACGAGCTCGTCGGGCTGCGGGACGAGGAAGTGCTCGCCGTAGGTCTCCTCGTGCTCGAGGATGATCTTCTCGCCGATGCCGCGGGTGATGGGATGTCCCTGCTCGATGACCCAGAGGATCTCACGGTCGCCGGATTCGCGCCATTTCAGCTCGCCGGAGGGCGTGCCCATGAGCTTCTGGAAGATCTTCGAGGCGTGACCGGAGTGGAGGACGACCATGCCCATGCCGCCGATGACGTGCTTGTACACGCGGTTCACGACGCTGTCCGGCACGTCTCCGTGGCGCATGTGGCCCCACCAGAAGAGGACGTCGGTGTCGTCGAGGACCTCGTCGGTCAGACCGCATTCCGGATCGTCGAGGGTGGCGGTGCGGACCTCATAGCCCGCCTCGCGGAGGAATTTCGCGATGACCGCGTGAATGCCGTCCGGATAGATGGCCTTGACAGCGGGATCGGTTTTTTCGTGTGCGAATTCGTTCCAGACTGTGATTTTCATGTGTGATCTCCTTTTTGAGGATGAATTTTGCTTATTGGAACAGCGGATCGAGGTAGGCCGTCAGCCGGTCGAGGAGGGGCTGCATGGCTTCGATCTCGCTGCGCTTGCGCGTGTCGATGTTGATCCGGCGCCCGCTCTCATATTCGAGATAAATGCTGACCGCGCGGTCCTCGGCGTCCGGCTCGTTGTCGGCGGTGGTCTTGTCCCCCCAGCCGAAGTAGCCCTCGTCGTGGTTGCCGTTGTTGCCCGCGGCGCGGTCGTAGTAGCTGAACACATAGTTCCGCTCGAGGGGGGAGTTGGCGATGATTGCGGTGAGCTTTTCGTAGTAATCGGCGGGGAAGAGGATGGTTGCCGCGGGATCCGCGCCGGGTTCTCCGACGATCTCTTCCTTCTCGAGCAGATAGGTCTCCCCGTCGATCGCGCTGTCCTCGTCCACATGGATGCCGCCGTAGCAGGTGTACCGCTCCCCGTCGGTGATCTCGAGATCGAAGTGGGTGAGGAGGGTCCGGTCCGCCGCGGGATCGAGGGCGTGCTCCCCGCGTGCCGAGAACCAGGCGGCGAAGAGGTCGTAGACCGCCTCGCCCCACGCGGAGGTGGGATCGTTGTTGACGGTGAAGGAGATCTCCTCCCCGGAGGCGTAGCGCGCGGTGAAGGTATGGGCCTCGAACTCCGGCGGAAGGCCTGCCGTGACGTCGTAGAGGCCGTTCTGCGCCGCGAGACCGTACTGCGCGATGATCGCGGCGAGGGCGTCGAGAAGGTCGCGGTCGGCGGGCGCGGAGATCCCGGTCTCGGCCTCGGAGGCGATGGGCGTGCCGCTCTCATCTGGCGCGACGGAGAAGTCGAAAAGGCGGTATTCGTCGCCCCGGTAGCGGGTGTCGAGCCAGAGGACGGCGGAGAATTCCGTGAGGTCTTTCGATTCGACGGTCTTCGGGGCGTCGGGATCCTGGTAGGTGGTGTTCCCGCCGTCGACCGGGACGGGATCGTCGCCGGGCTTGCTTTTCCGGCACGCGGAGAAGAGGAGACCGAGGGAAGCCGTGAAGCAGAGCATGGCCGCCATGATGCGAATTCCTTTCCGGTTCATGATGTTCCTCCGTGGCTGGGGATTCAGAGGGTCACCCACCGCTTTTCCTCGTCGGAGCGGAGGATGCCGTCGAGCAGGATCTCATTGGTGACGCCGTCGTCGACCGTGGCGTTGAGCCCGTCGCCGTGCCCGTTCAGGTGATCGGCGAAGGCCTGCATCTGATCGACGCGGAATTCATCCGGGATCGGGACGGCCTCGTACCTGCCGCCCGTCGACGCGTCGCAGATCTCGAGCTCGTCGACGCCCGGGACGCGGTCGAGGTGATAGACCAGCGCGCCGTGCTCGCCGTAGACCTCCATGCGCTGATAATTGCCGCGCCCGTAGGCGAAGCGGGAGATCTGGAAGGACGCGGAGATGCCGCCGGACATTTCGGCGAGGATGTTCGAGAAGTCGTCGACGTCGACCGGACCCGTGCCGGAGCCGTCGGGGAGGCGGCGCTCATGCACGATGGTGCCGAGGTGGGCGGAGACGGATTCGTACCGCTCGCCCGTGACGAAGGAGACGAGGTCGAGGCCGTGGCAGCCGAGATCGCCGAGCGCGCCCGACGCCGCGACGGATTTGACGAACCGCCAGACGAGGGAGCAGTTCTTCTCGGCGAGTCCCCACGCCTGATAGTACTGCATATTGATGTGATGCACGCGTCCGAAGCGTCCTCCGGCGACAAGGGAGCGCAGATACCGCGCCGCGGCCTTGTAGCGGTAGGAGAAGTAGATCATGCTCGCGACCCCGGCTTCATGCGTGACGCGGGCGAGCTCGCGGGCCTCGGCGGTGTCCATGGTCATGGGCTTTTCGACGCCGTAGGGCTTTCCGGCTCGTGCGGCGGCCTCGGCGATTTCGCGGTGGACGTTGTTCGGCGTGGAGATATCGACGACGTCGACGTCGGGGCAGGCGACAAGATCGCGGTAATCGGTGAAGCGGTGATCCTCGGGGATGCCGTAGCGGTCGGCTCGCTCCTTGAGCCGGACGGGATCGATATCGCAGACGGCGGCGAGGGTGAGGTCCGGGGAGCGTTCGATGCCGGGGATATGGACGCCGCCGGAGATGCCGCCGAGACCGACGGAACCGACGCGGAGAGTGGACATGGGGAGCCTTCTTTCTGAATTCCCCCGCATTGCCGCGCGATGGCGTACCCTTTGGGGGAAGAGGTTTTTCTTTATTTTAGCATAGAAGTTGTACAAAATCAATAAGAAGAGGAAAAACGAAAGAAAAAATTTGTGTGTAGTTATGGGGGCGCGTATCTTTTCCCCGTGATACGCGCTTTTGTTATTTCATGCGGTTTGCGCGCTGGCGCTTGCGGAGGAAGGGATCCGCACTTTCCGTGCAGGGGAAGAGGAAGAATCCCCTTCGGGGGATTCGGGATGTCCTGCGCGGACGGCGCACAAGAGGACCGGCCGCGGCCCT
>CACZSA010000044.1 GCA_902783705.1 uncultured Ruminococcus sp. | reverse complement strand
CTTGTCTCCCTCGGCTGCATCGAGCTTCTCAACGAAGATGACGTCTCCTTCGCTGACCTTGTACTGCTTTCCGCCTGTTTCGATAATAGCAAACATGTTCGAAAAGCACCTCACTTTCTTTTGTGAACTCGCTGACGCAGGCAGGTGCGGCGTATTGCTGCGCCTTGCCGTTTGGTGGCCTGACATCATGCGGCATTATCAATTATAACACAGATTTTTTCCCGTGTCAAGGAAAAAGAAATTCTCTTTGAGAAAAGTTTCCGGGATAAACGGGGGATTTTCGGGTGAAAATGACGAAAAGGCGGGGCAGGGGGATTTGGAAGACTTTGCCGCTTCTTCCGATTGTTTCCATTTTCCGATTGCAGATTGTTTGCCCAAAGGGCTTTCCGGTCGCCCTTTGGAAACCTTCGGGTGGTCACACTAACCTGGAAACCTTCGGTTGGTCACACTAACTTGGAAACCTTCATGTGGTTACAACGGATTTGGAAACCTTCGGTGGAAAACGCACTTGGATCGTTACAAGCTGCAGAAGCCGTCCTGCACTGCATATCAATGTGTCATTGCGAGGAGGGACCTCAAGGTCCCGACGTGGCAATCCGTTCCCCTTTGTCCGCTTCGCACTGTCATCCATCCTCAATATACCGACTGCGAAGCGTTTGTCCAAAGGGCTTTCCGGTCGCAGATATACGGGGGCTTCGGCGGGACTTTGCGTTTGGAACCTTCTTTTTTCTGTTTTCAGTTTTATACAGCGGTATATTCCGGGGACCAAAGGGCTTTCCGGTCGCCCTTTGGAAACCTTCGGGTTGAAAACCTCAACTGGCTGCATGATCGATGAAGCTGCACTGCGAAGGGCCTCCCCTTGAGGGAAAGCTGTCAGCCTTAAGGCAGACGGATAGGTGTCTGCAAACGATACCTGCCGCTTTACAAAGCCTTTGCTTCCGCCGCACGCAGGGTGTTCTCGAGCAGCATGGTGATCGTCATGACGCCGACGCCGCCGGGGACGGGGGTGATCGCCGAGGCCACCTCCGAGACCGCCGCGAAGTCGACGTCGCCGCAGAGCTTTCCTTCGGCGTTTCGGTTCATACCGACGTCGATCACGACCGCGCCTTCCTTCACCATGTCCGCCGTCACGAAGCCCGCCTTGCCGACCGCCGAGACGAGAATGTCCGCGCGGCGCGTGACCTCGGGGAGGTTCTTCGTCCGGCTGTGGCAGACCGTGACTGTGCCGTTCGCCTGGAGGAGCAGGACCGCCATCGGCTTGCCGACGATGTTCGACCGCCCGATCACGACGCATTCACGTCCGGCGACCGGGATCCCCTCGATCTCGAGCATTTTCATCACGCCCGCGGGGGTGCAGGGGAGGAAGCGGTGGTCGCCGATCAGGATGTGCCCGACATTCTCCGGGTGGAACGCGTCGACGTCCTTCTCCGGGGGGATCGCCGCGATGACCGCCTGCTCGTCGATCTGCTCCGGAAGGGGCAGCTGCACGAGGATGCCGTGGATCCGGGGGTCCTCCTTCAGCTCCGCGATCTTCGCGAGAAGCGTCTTTTGTTCCGTGTCCCCGGGCAGCTCGATCACGACCGAATAGAAGCCCGCGTCCTCGCACGCCTTTTTCTTGTTCCGCACGTAGACCTGCGACGCCGGATTCTCACCGACGATGATGACCGCCAGCCCCGGGACGATCCCGGTCCTCTCCGTCAGAGCCGCCGCGCGGGCCTTGATCTCCTCCCGCACTGCCGCCGAGATTTTCTTCCCGTCAATGATTTTCGCCGCCATCGCTCTGCTCTCCTTCCGATTCTTCGGTGATTTCCGTTTTGTCGATGTTTTCGGTATTCTGAGGCTCTCCGTCCGCGCCCTCGTAGACGGGCCTGTAGGCGCCGTCGTCCTTCGGATGCGAGGCCTTGTATTTCTTACAGAGGATCGAGAAAATGAGGATCCCGAGGACGACGGAGAGGAACCCGACGCCCTGGGAGACGCGGAGATTGCCGAGCATGAGGCTGTCCGTCCGCAGGCTCTCGATGAGCATCCGCCCGAAGCCGTACCACACGAGGTAGAAGCAGAAGATCTCCCCGTCGAACTTCTTCTTCGGATAGAGGAGCGCGAGGACGAGGATCAGCGCGGCGAGGTTCCAGAGGGATTCGTAGAGGAAGGTCGGGTGGACGTACTTCTCCGCCACGAGCATGGCCTCGCCGGACCCGCTCAGTACGGACGAGTAGGTGAGGATCCCCATGCGCCACGGGAGCGTCGTCTCCGTGCCGTAGGCCTCGATGTTGATGAAATTGCCCCAGCGTCCGATGACCTGACCGATCAGCACGCACGGGACGAGGATGTCGAAGATCTTGAGGAACGCGATCTTCCGCTTTTTCGCGAAGAGGAAGCCGCAGAGAAGGCCCGCGAGGACCCCGCCGTAGATCGCGAGGCCGCCCTCCCACACCGCGATGCAGTTGTAGAGTGTCCGCGCGAGGTTGTGAAGGAACGAGCCGTCCGTCACGAGGTAGCCGAAGCGGTTCCACGTGAAGATCACATAGTACGCCCGCGCGCCGACGACGCCCGCGAGGATGACGTAGAACGCAAAATCGGTGATGTCGTCGAGGGAGATGCCCTCGCGCTTCGACAGCCGGATCGCGCAGAGGACCGCGAGGATCATGCCGCAGGTGATGAGGATCCCGTACCACGCCACGGAGAAGGGACCGGCTGTGAACGCGATCCGGTCGACGTGGAAGGGAGGGATGCCGAGCCCGGGAAACGAGAGATACTGCATAATGTTCGCCTTTCCGCTATCGGAATGGGATTCCGGATTTTCTTTTCATTATATCACAACCCGACGCGCATTGCAAGAGCGTTTTTGGAAGCGTCTCCCTCCCGCCGCGTCCAATTCCGGCATGAAATGCTGTCCCGCGGCGCACATATTCCGGCCCGATCGCGCGCATATTAACAGACAGCGCGTGAAGAAATCCGTGCATACGAAACGGAGTGGAAGAAAGATGAGAAGAATCAAGAGATTTATTGCGGCGGCCGCGGCGTGCGTCTTCCTGGCGTGTCCGGCGTGGGCCGAGCGTCCCCGGAGCGTCGGCGTCGGCGGGATGCCGTTCGGAGTGCGCTTTACGGCAGAAGGCGTGGTCGTCATCGGCTTTTCGGAGGTCGAGGGCGCGGGAGGACGGGTGAATCCGGCGAAGGACGCGGGGCTCTGCGTGAACGACATCATCACCGCGGTCAACGGAGTCGAGATTTCAACGGCGGAGGAGATGATCGGGATGATCGAGGCGGGGGCCGGACCGCTCACCCTCTCGTATCTCCGGGGAGGCGAGCGCGGGGAGACCGTCCTCTGCCCGGTCGAGACGGAGGGCGGACGCCGTGCCGGGCTCTGGGTACGGGACACCATGGCGGGGATCGGGACCGTCACGTATTTCCTGCCGGAGACGGGGGAATTCGCGGGCCTCGGTCACGGGATCTGCGACACGGAGAGCGGGGAGCTCGTCCCGATGGAGCGGGGAACGGTGACGGACGTCGTCATCACGGGATGCGAGAAGGGCGCGCCGGGGACGCCGGGGGAGCTGCGCGGATCGTTCACCGGAGCCGAGGTCGGGACGATCACGAAGAACACGGCGTGCGGCGTCTTCGGGGTGTTCCAAAAGATCCCCGAGGGCGAGCGGATGGAGATCGGGGGGAGGGAGTCGGTCCACACGGGCCGCGCGTCGATCCTCTGCACCCTCGACGGCGGGGGCCCGGAGGAATATGAGGTCTGCATCACGGAGATCAACCGGGGGAGCCGGGATAACCGGAGCTTTTCGGTGGTCGTGACGGACCCCGCGCTCACGGAGAAGACGGGCGGGATCGTGCAGGGCATGAGCGGCTCCCCGGTGCTCCAGGACGGACGCCTCATCGGCGCGGTCACCCACGTCCTCGTAGGCGACCCCGCCGAAGGCTACGGCATCTTCATCGAGAACATGTTCGACGCCGCGGGGATGTGAGAAAGCAAAAGCGATCGTTTCGATACCTGCGGGGTTTCCAAAGGGCAATGTCCCCGAAGGTTACAGCTTTTCATGAGGACGACCACCCGAAGGTTTCCAAAGGGCGACCGGAAAGCCCTTTGGGGAAACGATTCGCAGTCGGAATATTGAGGATTGAAAACAAAACGAAGCAGACAAAGGGGAACGGATTGCCACGTCGGGACCTTGAGGTCCCTCCTCGCAATGACACAATATTATTCATTGCAGGACGGTTTCTATAGCTTGTGACAATCAGAGAGAGTGTTTTCCATCCGAAGGTTTCCAAGTAAGTTGCGAGCAACCGAAGATTTCCGAGTCAGTTGTGACCAACCGAAGGTTTCCAAAGGGCGACCGGAAAGCCCTTTGGTCCTCAGAACATGCCGCTGCATTAACCGGGAAAAAGACAAATGAAGGTTCCGAACGCAGAGTTTCCCAAAGGCCCCCCCGTTTCTCTGCGACCGGAAAGCCCTTTGGTCCTCAGAACATGCCGCTGCATGAACCGGGAAAAAGACAAATGAAGGTTTCGTACGCAGAGTTTCCCAAAGGCCCCCCGTTTCTCTGCGACCGGAAAGCCCTTTGGTCCTCAGAACATGCCGCTGAATGAACCGGAAAAAAGACAAATGAAGGTTCCGAACGCAGAGTTTTCCAAAGGTCCCCCGTTTCTCTGCGACCGGAAACCCCTTTGGGGAAACGATCCGCAGTCGGAATATTGAGGATTGAAAAAGAAGCGACAAAAATTATGAAAACCTCTTGAAAAATCCCCCCCTTCGTGCTATGATGTTCTCGAGCGGATCCCCGCTCAGAGCATCAGAACTATACAGGCTCCGCCGGATCCGCGAAGCCTGATTTACGAAAGGGGACCACCATCATGAAAAAGTGGAAAGTCGCAGTCGTCGGCTGCGGAAGCATCGCGGGCTACGCCCATTTCCCGTCCTACGCGAAGATGAAGGACCTCGCCGAGGTCGTCGCCTGCGCGGATATCGTCCCGGAAAAAGCGAAGGCCGCCGCCGAAAAGTGGGGCATCCCGCATTGGTATTCCTCCGTGGAGGAGCTCCTCGCGAACGAGCCCGAGGTCGATTACGTCGACTGCTGCACCTGGACCGCCGCCCACGCCCCGGTGACCATCGCCGCCGCGAAGGCCGGAAAGCACGTCCTCTGCGAAAAGCCGCTCGCTGCGAACCTCGAGCAGGGCCTCGCCATGGCGGAAGCGATCAGGGAAGCGGGCGTCACCTTCATGCTCGCCGTCTGCACCCGCTACGGCAACGAGCAGCAGAAGTTCATCGAGCTGCGCGACGCGGGCGTCTTCGGCGATATCTACCTCGCCAAGACCGCGTATGTGCGCCGCCGCGGCGTTCCCGGAAGCTGGTTCACCAACAAGAAGCTCGCGGGCGGCGGTCCCGTGCTCGACATCGGCGTCCACGCCATCGACCGCACCTGGTACCTGATGGGCAGACCGACCCCGATCTCCGTCTCCGCCGAGGTCTCCTACCGCATCGGCAAGAACAACGCCGAGGCCTCCTTCACGTGGGGCGAGGGCCTTGCGGAACGTCCGGACGCCGAGATCTTCGACGTCGAGGATTCCGCCGCGGTGTTCTTCCGCTTCGAGGGCGGCAAGTGCATGATCGCCGAGGCCTCCTGGACGATCAACGGGCGCGAGGAATTCTATTCGAAGCTCTACGGCACGAAGGCGGGCGCGTCCTTCGATCCGCTGACGGTGTACGGCACGGACGAGAACGGCAAGCTGACCGACGAAAAGGTGGAGGTCCCCGGGAACGACTACTACGAAGACGAGATCCGGCACTTCATCGACTGTCTGAACACGGGGAAGGAGCCGATTTCCCCCATCTCCGACGCGCTTGTCATCCAACGGATGCTCGACGGGATTTACCGCTCCGCGGAAGCGCATGCGGAAGTCAAAATCTGAACTGAACAAGGGAGTCTTCGGACTCCCTTTTTTATCTGCCCCTTTCGGATGAAGGGATCCGCACCTTCCGTGCGGGTGAAGAGGAAGAATCCCCTGCGGGGGATTCGGGATGCCCTGCGCAGGCGGCGCACAAGAGGCCTCCGGAGCCGGCCTCTTGTGAATCACCGCTCCCAAAGGAGAGGG
>CACZSA010000043.1 GCA_902783705.1 uncultured Ruminococcus sp. | reverse complement strand
CCGAGGGGGTTGAGGTGGATGTCCAGCAGGTTTCAGCTTGCTGAAACCAAGCGGAGAAGGCGCTCCTTCTTCGCCTCTGGGGCCGGGAAAGTCCAGAGAGGGCCCGACCCGAGGGTCCTCTCTGGTCCCTGTCCGCCGCGCGAACAAGTTCGCGAGGACAAAAAAGTGATGGATCTGCAAGATCCCAAATCCGCAAGCGTCAGCGCGCAAATTGCATGTGCGGTTCAATTTCATGCGGAGCAATCTGTTTGCAAAGGGGTACGGATTGCCACGTCAGCTGAGTTTCAGCTTGCTGAAATTCGTTCCTCGCAATGACACTCGTTTATGTGGTTGACAGGGATCATGCGAAGATTACACCGTTCGCGAACAGCAAGTGAACTCTGCCTGCGGCAGGTTTTTTTATATTGTATCACATTTTTATGGGGATTACAACCCCTCCCCCGCGCCCCAGACTGCGAGCGCGACCTTTTCGAGGATCCGGCGGCGCCTGCGGTAGACGCTGCTCTTCTCCATCGCGCACGCGGCGCAGACTGCCGAGAGATCCCCCTCCCCCGGCGCGAGGAAGAGGATGTCCGCCATGCGCCGCTCCTCCGGGGTCAGGAGGGAGAGCGCCCGGTACGCTGCCTGCACGCTCTCCCGCAGGCCCGCCCGCTTCACCCGCAGGATCCGCCGGTCCGACCGGGAGAGGGGCGTGTCGGCGAGGGATTCGTAATACGCGAGCGCGCTCTCCATGTACGGCAGCTCGCGCAGGAGCTTCTCCGCCCGCTTCAGGTCACCTCCGGCAATCATCGGTCCCGCCCCGCTTTCCGTCCTTTTTCTTCATCAGGATCCTCCGGTAGTCGATCGGCTCGGCGCGGCATACCGTCAGCGCGGCGCGGACGCAGGCGCAGCAGTACGTCCGCCCGAGCAGGCTGTAAACCGTGTCGCCGTCGTACAGCAGTTCGCCGCATTCCGCGCACATCGTCAGGGGTTTATTCTGCATCATTTGAACCTCCTTGGTACAATTATTGTTTCTATTATACCATGAGAAATCGCGTTTGTCAAGAGGGGGTCCCGGCGGAGGCTGGGGAAGGGCGGCGCTTCTGCGATAGATGCATAACCGGGAGGCATTTTTTGGGGCGAGATTTAGGGGATTCGATATTGTATCGGGGCGGGGTTTGTGCTAAAATAAGGCGGGTAAGCGCGGACGGGCTGTCTGCGCGGAAACGGAGGATTTACCATGGGCATGATCTGCAATCTGCACGCACACACGTTCCGCTGCAACCACGCGAGCGGGACGGAGAGAGAATACATTGAGAACGCGATCGCGGCGGGGATGAAAATCTACGGCTTCGCCGATCACGCGCCGTATCCGTTCCCGGAGGGATATTATTCGGGCTTCCGGATGCGTCCCGAGCTGCAGGAGGACTATGTGAACACGCTCCTCGCGCTCCGGGAGGAATACAAGGGGCAGATCGAGATCAAGATCGGCTACGAGGCGGAGTACTATCCGAAGTTCTTCCGCGACTTTCTCGCGATGGCGACGGCCTATCCGATCGACTACCTCATCATGGGCCAGCACTTCCTCGAGAACGAGATGGAAGGGAAGTACGCGGGCATCACGACGGAGGACGAGGGATATCTCGCGGAATACGTCGATCAGGTGATCGAGGGGATCGGGACGGGGGTGTTCACGTACGTGGCGCATCCGGATCTGGTGAACTATGTGGGTCCGCGGGACCTGTTCGACAAGCACTACGCGCGTCTGATCGAGGCGGCGCGAGGCGCGGGGATCCCGCTCGAGATCAACCTGCTCGGCGTCCGGGATCACCGGGCGTATCCGCACGACCGGTTCTTCGAGCTCTGCGGAGAGCTCGGGGCAGAGGTCTGCGTCGGGTGTGACGCGCATCAGGCGGAGGTCGCCGTGGACGAGGCGTCGAACCGGATCGCGATGGGGATGGCGGAGAAGTACGGGTTACGCGTGAACGCGTGTCCCGCGCTTGTCGCGGTGCATCGCTGACGCAGGTCATAGAATTTCACGCGCTGCTCACGAGCGGCTACATCTGCACATCATTTCTGTCCACTGCATAAACGAGTGTCAGATGCGCCGGCAATTCGTACCTCTTTTCATTGGAATCTATCCGCATGAAATTGAATCGAGCATTCCTCTTGCGCGCTGACGCTTGCGGATGATGGATCTTGCAGATCCGACGTTTTTTTGTCCTTCCGGACGGGACCTAAGAGGACCCTCGGG
>CACZSA010000042.1 GCA_902783705.1 uncultured Ruminococcus sp. | reverse complement strand
GGAGGAGCGCCTCCCCCTCCTTTGGATTCCTCCTCTACCCCCTCGGGTTCAACCTCATGTATCTCTCTGAAGCTCCGTTCAATGGGGGCTAAACGGTCTCATACGAGGATTACAGGGGCCGTTCCCGGTTAGGCAAGCTGTAAGTTTTGTGATACGCCCAACGCCAAAGGTTCAGCGGTCCGTGTCAGACCTATCCTCAATGAAGGTGCAGCGGAGAGGTGTCCGGGACAGCGTCCCCCAATTCTTAATTCGTAATTCGCATCTCCTCAGCAGATCTCCGGCGTGTGGGCGAGGTTGATGAGGAACCTGACGAGGTCTTCCGTGGCGTTCGGTTTGGCGACGGCGGCGATGCAGGCCTTCATGGCCTCGAGGTGCACGTCGGACATGAGGAGCTGATAGATGCACTCCTCGATCGGCGCGGTCTTGCTGGTCGCCATGGCGCAGCCGTTGTTGAGCAGGAATTCGGTGTTGCGCTCCTCCTGCCCGGGGATCGGGTTGACGATGATCATGGGCAGGTTCTTTGCGAGACTTTCGCTCGTCGTCAGGCCGCCCGGCTTGGTGATGATGCAGTCCGCGGCGTCCATGAGGGTGCTGACATAGTCGACGAACCCGGTGACGAGGATGCGGCGGGGGGATTCTCCGGCGAGCTTTTCGAGCGACGCCTGCATATCGGCGTTCCGTCCGGCGACGGCGATGACCTGGAAGTCCCGCTCGACGTCGAGGGTGACGATCCGCTTCACCAGCTCGTCCATATTGCCGTACCCCATCGAGCCGCCCATAACGAGGAAGGTCCGGAGGTCGGGATCGAGCCCCACCTGCGCCCTCGCCTCGCGGGCGGGGATGCGGGAGGAGAATTTCGGGTTGATCGGGATGCCGAAGGGGAGGATCTGATCGTCGCGGAAGCCCTTGCGGCGGCCCTGCGGGAGGAGGAGGCGGTCCGGCGTGACGACGAAATCGTTGGCGGTGCAGTCCTCCCAGAAGGGATGGAAGGTGAAGTCGGTGAGGATGCCGACCGTGCGGTTGGAGATCAGCCCGCGCTTTTTCATCGTGGAGCACATCATCCCGGCGAAGGGGTGGGTGAAGACGATGGCGTCGAAGCGGTCGGCGCGGATGTAGTCGACGAGCTCCTTCGAGAGGGCGTTCGTCGCGAGCTGCATGGCGTCGAGCTTCTCGTTGACGCGGCGCATTTCGGCAAGGCGATACCCGATGCGGTAGGCGCCCTGCGCGCGTTCGGTGACCATGAGATAGCCGTCGGCGATGACCTTGGCGAGCTCCGGGGAGACGTATTCGAGGGTGTCGAGGATCTCGGCGTCGGATTCATGCGCCTCGAGGGCGGCCTTGATCGCGCGGGCGGTCGAGTTGTGCCCCTCCCCCGCGGTGACGGAAAGAATGAGAAAGTTCATGGTGATCCCCCCTGAGGAGTGAATTAAGAATTAAGAATGACACAGATGAAGGAATAAGTAAGAAGGAAGAGGTAAGAAGTGCGGTAGAAATCCGTTTCACGGATTTCATGGAATTACAAGGCCGGACACGAACCGACTGTACCTTCATTGAGTGGAGGTCTGACACGTTCCGCTGTACCTCCGGCGTTGAGCGTATTTCAAAAATAACAAGCTGACTAACTTGGTGCGGCCCCTGTAATCCTTGTATGAGACCGTTTAGCCCTCATTGAACGGAGCTTCCGAATGAGAAATGAGGTTGAACCCGAGGGGGTAGAGGCCGCGCAGGCGAGAAAAGCGATCGACTTGGTCGATACATCCCCGCAAGCGTCAGCGCGCAAGCGAAACATGACTCCAGCCGCGAGCTTGCCGAAGGTGAGCTCGCCTCTTGTCTCCGGGCACCGCCCGGGCCGAAGGTGCGCTCGCCTCTTGTCTCCCGGCCCCGCCCGGCGCTTCGCGGGAGCCTTTCAGGCTTCCCATGCTTCTACCGCATGGGAGAATTCCTCCAGCGTTTCCGCATGGTTCAGCCGGTCGCGGAGGGCGGCGGAGCCCCGCATCCCGCGGATGAAATACGCCGCACGGGACCGCGATTCGTGCACGCCGCGCTCCTCTCCCTTTTCCCGCACGACGTCCGCGACAAACGCGATCACAAGCCGCTTCACCTCGTCGAGCGGCGGGCGGACGTCCTCCGGCTCCGCCGGATTTTTCAGCCGCCGGAACAGCCACGGATCTCCCAGCGCGGCCCGTCCGATCGCCACCTCCCGGCATCCGCCGTCGAGGTACACCTGCGCATCCCCGCGCGACGCGATATCCCCGTTCCCGACGAGCGGCACGCCCGTGTCCCGGATCGCCTCCACGGCCCGCGCCGCGGCGGTCGGATCGGCGGAGGGCGCGTACATCTGCTCGCGCGTCCGGCAGTGCAGCGTGATCTTCTGCGCCCCGGCCTCCGCCATGCGCCGGGCGAACGCGGGGGAGATCTCCGAGTCCCACCCGAGGCGGAATTTGACCGACGCGGGGACGCCGTGCCGCTCGCAGACCTCCCGCACCGCCGTCATGATCCGCGCGGCGCGGTCCGGATCGAGCATGAGGGCGGAACCCTCTCCGTTCGAGACGATCTTCTTCACCGGACAGCCCATGTTGATGTCGATCCCGGCGGGCGGCGCGGCATAGGAACAGCCCCGGTAATCGCCGGAGAGGAGCATTTCGGCGGCGCGCGCCATGACCTCCGGCTCGTGACCGAAGATCTGCAGGACGACGGGCGGCTCGCCGGGGGTGATCTTCGCGAGCTCCGCGGTCTTGCGGTCGTCCCGCGTGAGCGCCACGGCGGAGATCATCTCGCTGACCGCGTAATCCGCGCCGAAGGACCCGCAGATCCGCCGGAACGCCGCGTCCGTGAACCCCGCCATGGGGGCGAGGGAGTACTGGATGGTGTTGTTTGGCATGAAGTTGATTATGAATTAAGAATTAAGAATGAAGAATGATTTGATAACCAATCCGGCGTTGAGCGTATCTCAAAATTATCCGCTCAACAAACTTGGTGAGGCCCTGTAATCCTGCTATGACACAGGCTTAGCCCCCATTGGACAACGCTTCTGTTTCATACATGAGGTTGAACCTGAGGGGGTGGAGGAGGAATCCAAAGGAGGGGGAGGCGCTCCTCCCTCTCCTTTGGGGCCGGGAAAGTCCAGAGAGGACCCGACCCGAGGGTCCTCT
>CACZSA010000041.1 GCA_902783705.1 uncultured Ruminococcus sp. | reverse complement strand
CTTCGAGCGGCGGATGTCGCGCATGATCATCTGTCCCGCGGAGCCCGCGCCGACGATCATGACCCGGGAGACGCCGTGTTCATCCGAGCCGCCCTCCCCGCGGTGCGCGCGCATCAGAAGCAGGAAACGGTAGGCAAAGCGGATGCCGACGGTCGCGACGAGCTGGATGCCGGCCCCGACGATGTAATAGGAGATGGGCATGCGCCCGTAGAGGAGGCGGGAGATGAGCGCGTGCAGGCCCGATGTGAGGACGCACGCCGCGATGATCCGCCAGAGCTCGGCGTAGCTCGCGTACCGCCAGAGGCTCTGATAGAGCCGCATCAGCGCGAACACGACGATCACGACGACAGTGTAGATCGGGACGAGATGCAGCCACTCTGTGAGATACCGATCCGGGATCGACGAATACCGCAGGTCGAAGCGGAGCCAGAGCGCGATGAAATAGGAGAGGTTGACGGCGAAGATGTCAAAGAGCAGCAGAATGAGCGCGATTCGGTGCCACGGCTCAAAATGGAAGCGGCCCTTTTTCTGATTTGCATTCATGACGGAAACCTGACCGCCCGGCATGCGTCGGGGGTCTGCCTTCTTCTTATGGATTGCCGCGCGGGGGCGGCTGTGACATAATCATACATCATAATTATAGCATACCGCTTTGACATTGTCAACCGGGACCGTGCCGAAATCGCGCGGGAAATCGCGCAAAAAGAGGGAAGACAGGGGATCGGGAGGAAAAGGATGCGGATGTGCGCACCGAGTTTTGCCCCGATCCCCGGAGATTTTCTCTTGCCAAATCCCGTCCGATGGTATATAATAGGGAAAAAGCCGTTCCCGTGTGCTTACCGGACGGCGATCCCTAAAAATCCATCCGTATCGGAGGACGATCCATGCAGCTTGAAGAACTCTTTTCCGGCCGTTCCGTGACCCTGCTCGGAGCGGGCGTCTCCAATATGCCCCTCGCGGAGGTCGCGGCGAAATACGCCTCCCGCCTGACCGTGCGCGACAAAAAATCACCTGGCGAGCTCGGGGAGGCCGCCGTCCGTCTCGAAGCGCTCGGCGCGCGCCTCATCACCGGGGAGGGCTATCTCCGGGACATCGACGAGGATCTCGTGTTCCGCTCCCCCGGCATCCGGCCCGATCTGCCTGAGCTGAACGAAGCCCGCGCACGCGGATCGGTCGTCACGTCCGAGATGGAGCTCTTCCTCGCGGCGCATCCGTGCCCGGTCTATGCGATCACCGGAAGCGACGGCAAGACCACGACGACGACCCTGACCTCGATGCTTCTCGAGCCGAAGGGGAAGGTCTTCCTCGGCGGGAACATCGGCGAGCCGCTTCTGCACCGCCTCCCGCTCGTCACCCCGGACGATGCCGTCGCGGTCGAGCTCTCCTCGTTCCAGCTCATGACGGTGGACGCTCCGATCGACGCCGCGGCGATCACCAACATCACGCCGAACCACCTCAACTGGCACACCTCGATGGACGAATATATCGAGGCAAAGGCCCGGATCCTCGCCCATGCCGGACGCGCGGTGCTGAACTACGACAACGACGTCACAAGACGCCTCGGGTTGAACCTGCCCGCCGGGACGCTTGTGACATGGTTCTCCCTCGCCCCGATCCCCGATGAGATCCTCCGTCCGGGGGACAGCCGGGTGTGGCTCGAGGGGGATGCCGTGTGGACCGAATTCCCAGGAGAGGAACGCACGTGCATCATGACCCGCGCGGACATCCGCCTGCCCGGGCTGCACAACACGGCGAACTACATGACGGCGATCGCGGTGACCCATGGCTGCACGTCAAAGGAGCGGATCGTCGAGGTCGCGCGGACGTTCGGCGGCGTGGAGCATCGGCTCGAATTTGTGCGCGAGCGGGACGGCGTGACCTATATCAACGGCTCGATCGACTCCTCCCCGACGAGGACGGCGGCGGCGCTGTCCGCGCTTGCGGAACGTCCGGGCGCGGGTCCCGTGATCCTGATTGCGGGCGGGTATGACAAGCACATCCCTTATGAGCCGCTCGCTGAGGCCATCCTCGCGGAGGATTCGCATGTCCGCGCCGTCGTGCTGACGGGGGACACGGCGGGAAAGATCCGGGACGCGCTGCTCGCAGATCCGGCCTATCCGGCGGCAAAGGAGAACGGGCTGATCCTCACGGAGGAGGCGGATTTCGACGAAGCGGTGCGGCAGGCGTCCGGGCTTGCGGAGAGGGGCGATACCGTCCTTCTCTCCCCGGCTTCCGCCTCGTTCGACCACTTCAAGAACTTCGAGGAGCGCGGACGCCACTTCAAAGACCTTGTGCGAAGACTGTGAAAAAGGATCCTTCGGGATCCTTTTTCAGCGCGACAAATGCATTTGTCTGCGCGCTGGCGCTTGCGGATGATGGATCTTGCAGATCCGACGCTTTTTTCGCCTGCGCGGCTGGCGGACAAGAGGACCCTCGGGCCGGGCCCTCTTGTCAATCACCCGG
>CACZSA010000040.1 GCA_902783705.1 uncultured Ruminococcus sp. | reverse complement strand
AGATGCAGGACGAGTTCCGGCTCCCGGAAAAGAAGAAAGGCAGGAAGGGGGAGGTGAACCTGCGCCTGCTCTTCCCGGAAGGCGCGTGCCACATGCCGCTCCCGGACGATTATATCGCCGCTTACGACGCGACGCTCGGAAAGGTCTTGCACGCAGACGGTGTCCCGCTGTACACGGAAGACGCCGACGTGATGCGGTATCGCGCCGATCTGTTCCGCGAACTGTACGAAAACCACTCGCTCAGAGAAGTGTTGACCCGTTTCGCGGATGCCTATCCGATCAGCATCTCGGACAGGTCGTTCCTGGAGTCGCTCGGGGACATGAAAGCCCGTCAGGAAGCTGTCCGTGCGCTTGCGAAAGAGCTTGACCGGCTTCTTCCCCGCTCTGCCGCCCTGAAAACGCTGAAGCAATATCTGGCGGACCGTTCGGAGGCGATCAGGCACGCAGAAGAGGCGTATGCAAGTCTGCCGGAGGATTTGTTCCGCGTACAGAGCGTCACGCTCGCCGTAAACCTCGACAGCGTCGGATTCGCACACGAAGCGGGGATCGTCGCGCTGCATACGGAACCGTTTGAAAATGCGGACGCCGTGCCCCTCATCCGTCCCGATCCCGAGCGGTATGATCTGACGCTGGATTTCAACCGGGAACTGATGAACTGCGTCGACCGCATGCTCACGGAATCGTTCCGGCAGCTGCGGATTCGCATGGAAGATCTGCGCGAGGCGGAACTTCCGGACGACTTTGTGGAGGATATCCGCTTTGCCGCAGAATTCACCGCGTTTCTGTGCTCCATGGATCGATGCGACGTGCGTTTCACCGCATCGGATTTCATGGACGACGGATGGGGGGACGCGGATATACCGGCGCTTTTGAATCAACAGCGTCTCGGATATCGAACAGACGTCCCCGCCGATGTATCCGGACGTTCCGCCCGCGCATTGAAACCGTTCGGATGCAAGGTGCTCCGAAAGTCTTGACATACTCTCCCCGCGGATGCTATAATGAATCCGGAAATTGGGTTTCAGGAGGTTGTTATGGAAGTTTCACGTAGCTATACGCTCGACGAATATATCCGCCCGCTCTGGGTGGGGGACACGGTCGCACACGAGACGGTCCTTTTCCGGGAGGACGAGCGGGAGGCAAAGCTCACATACCCGATGGACGAGATCCTCGGCGTTTTCACAGCCGATCTCACTGGGGAATTCGAGGCGGGCCGGGATTACCTTCTCCGGGACGGCATGCTCGTGCGGCCCGAGGGATCGCGGATGCCCTTTATCCCGCTCGAACGCTTCTATCCGTCCGAACACCGGGACGGCGCGGACTTCGGCTGCACGGAGGAGGGGCATCCCTTCCTCGGCTTCGGCGAAGGGGATTCGATGATCCGCTATATGGTCGACGTCACCTACCGCCACTCTGCCGCGTGGGACGGTCCGATCCCGCCGCCGCAGACGGACAAGTGCGCGCGGTTCCTCGCAACGCTCGAACGGGGCGAGGAGGCGACGATCCTCTTCTACGGCGACAGCATCACGACCGGGGCGAATTCGTCGGGCATCGTCGGCGTGCCGCCCTACGCGGAGTCCTTCCCCCTCATGGTCTCCCGCGCGCTCGCGCAGAAATACGGATACGCCCTCTCGATCGACGTGGTTCCCTACGGCCCCGTCGATCCGGTGCGCCGGACGGGGGAACGGGTGCTTCACTACGTCAACACCGCCGTCGGCGGGATGGAGTCGAAGTGGGGACTCGAGAACGTCCGGGAGCGGGCATGCGACTATTCGCCGGATCTCATGATCCTCGCGTTCGGGATGAACGACGGCTGGCGGACGCGGGCGGAATACATGGAGCTCACGGCGCAGATCGTGCGCGCGATGCAGGAGGCCTGCCCGGGGACCGACATTCTCCTGCTCTCGTCGATCCTGCCGCACTGGCGTGCCGCGGGCTTCTTCGGGCATCAGGACGAATACGAGGACGGGCTGTGGGATTTCGCTCAGTATGAGGAGCACGTCGGGGTCGCGCCGATGACCTCGATGCACCGCCATCTGCTCCGGCGCAAGGAATACTACCACGCCACCGGAAACAACGTCAACCATCCGAGCGATTTTATGGCGCGGGTCTACGCGATGACCCTGCTCGCCGCGCTGGGGTACTGAATCTCCCCCTCCGGGGATCAGAGCGGATCGGATGCGTCCTGCAAAATCGGTCGAAAAACAGTTGACAATCCGGAAAAATCATGGTATGATGAGATGACCGGACGCCGATCCGGAAAAACAACACACAGGAGGATTCCCCCATGCAAATGCTGTTTTACCGCTGCGAGACCTGCGGACAGATCGTCGCGGTCGTGAGAAAGACCGGCGTGCCCATTATGTGCTGCGGCAAGCCGATGAAGGAGATCGTCCCCGGCACCACCGACGCCGCCGTCGAAAAGCACGTTCCTGTCTGGGAAGTGAAGGACAACATCGTCACCGTCTGCGTCGGGAGCGTCGAGCATCCGATGACCGAGGCGCACTACATCGAATGGGTGTCCCTGCAGACGAAGTTCGGAAACCAGCGCAAGGCTCTGAAGCCCGGCGACAAACCGACGGTCTGCTTCGCGCTCTGCGAGGGCGACGAGGTTGAGGCCGTCTACGCCTACTGCAATCTCCACAGCCTCTGGAAGGGCTGATCCCCGCATGACAGAAAATCCGTCCGCATCCGAACTGCGGGCGGTTCTGTTTTTGTGCGGAAAAATCCCTTGCGGACGGCTCCGGATCGTGGTACAATAGAGAAAACACAAATCGCGGGAGGCGCACCATGAAGCAGAAGCGCATCGAAGACTACGGGATCCAAATCGGCAGGCTGCCGCGGGGGCCCCGGAACAAAATCACGGACGTCCCCGGCGTGCGGGTCGGGCATGCGACGATCCGGGACGAGCGGCACAACACGGGCGTGACCGTCATCCAGCCGTCGGAGGGCAATATCTTCCGGGACAGGCTCGTCGCGGCGTCGTTCGTGCACAACGGCTTCGGCAAGACCGCCGGGACCGTGCAGATCGACGAGCTCGGGACCCTCGAGACCCCGATCGCCCTGACCAACACCCTGAACGTCGGCGCGGTATCGGACGCCGTCGCCGCGTGGATGACCGAACGGTGCCAACAGGACGGGATCGCGCTCCGGTCGGTCAATCCGGTCGTCGGAGAGTGCAACGATTCCGCGCTGAACACCATCACGGACCGCGCCGTCCGGGCGGAACACGTCTATGAGGCGCTGCGCTCGGCATCGGAAGACTTCGAGGAGGGCGGCGTCGGCGCGGGCGCGGGCACCACCTGCTACGGCATGAAGGGCGGGATCGGATCGGCGTCCCGGACGGTCACCCTCGACGGGCGGACGTACACCGTCGGCGTGCTCGTGCAGTCGAATTACGGCGCGACGGCAGACCTGCAGATCAACGGCATCCCCGTCGGCGAGCGGATCTCCCGGTGGATCCGCGGGGAGGCATGCGACGAGGGCTCGATCATGGTGGTCCTCGCGACCGACGTGCCCCTCACCGCCCGTCAGCTCCGCCGCGTGATCCGCCGCTGTTCCGTGGGCATCGCGCGGTGCGGATCATACATCGGACACGGGAGCGGCGAGATCTTCCTCGGCTTCTCCACGGCGAACGTGATCGGCCCTGGGGACGGAGATCTGCTCTCCCTCGTATCCATCCGCGAGGACCGGATCGACCGTCTGTTCCGCGCGGCGGGCGAAGCGACCGAGGAGGCGATCCTCAATTCGATGGTCACGGCGGGGGAGGTCACCGCCCCAGATGGACACACCGTGCGCTCCCTCGGCGATTTTCTCGAGGCGCACGCAGAAATCTTCAAATAATATCTATACAAATCACCTGACCTCTGCCGGAGTTTGCCGCTCCGGCTTTTTTGTGTTTGCGCCAAACCGTTTTCACCGATTTCTGACGATTCTTTTATAGAACGTTCAGCGTCCTTTTCATGCGGCAACAAATGTGCGTCACATAAGGGGGGTACAATAAGGCCAGAAACAAAGAGAGGCCGGGCAGGACCCGGAGAAAGGATACAGACATGAAAGACTTTGAATACGATCCGATGAACAATTCCGAAAACTTCCGGAACAATCAGAACAACCTTGAAAATCAGACGAGAGAGGCGAAGAAGAGCCGCAGGAACAGCGGGAAATCCGTGAGAGCGGCGGCGGCCTTCTGCGCGGCATGCGTGATCCTCTCCGGCGCGACCGGATTCGGCGGCTCCCTCCTCGCAAACTCTCTCAATACCGCCGGCGCCGTGACTGCAGTCGAGGAGGCCGACGGCGTACGCGAGACCCCGATCGGCTCGCTCACCGTCAAGCCCGTCGCCGCGACGCAGACCACCTTCGATCTCACGACCTCCACCTCCGGCGAGGACATGACCTACGCTGAGGTCGCCGCGCTCGTGAGGGACAGCGTCGTGGAGATCAACACCGAATACACGGTCCGGAATGCGTGGTATCAGGCCACGTCGGGCGGCGCGGGCTCGGGCGTGATCTTCTCCGAGGACGGCTACATCCTCACGAACGCCCACGTCATCCTCGACAGCAACATGCAGAATCCGGCGGACACCGTGACGGTCCGGTTGACCGACGGGACGGAATACCCCGCCGAGATCAAGGCATACGACACCGACGAGGACATCGCGGTCCTGAAAATCGAGGCCGAGGGACTTCACGCGGCGCGTGCGGGCGACAGCGACAAGCTGGTCGTCGGCGAGGAGCTCGTGATCGTCGGCAATCCGCTCGGCGAGCTCGGCGGCTCCGTCTCGAACGGCATCGTCTCCGCAACCGAGCGCGAGATCCAGGTCGGCGGCGTCAAGATGCACCTCATCCAGACCAACGCCGCGGTCAACCCGGGCAACTCCGGCGGCGGCATGTTCAACCTGCGCGGCGAGCTCGTCGGCATCGTCAACGCGAAATCCTCCGGTACGGGCATCGAGGGCATCGGGTTCGCGATCCCGGTGAACGAAGCGATCTCCGTCGCGGAAGAGTTGATGACGAAGGGCTACGTGAGCGGCAAGCCGATGATCGGCGTCTCCCTCGAGGACGTCTCGGCGTCGAACAGCTACGGCATGTTCTTCTCGGGCATGGAGACCGAGAGCCAGATCCTCGTCCGCGCGCTGACCGATGGCATGAACGACGATGTCCTCGAGGTCGGCGACCGGATCATCGCGGTGAACGGCGAAGAGGTGAGCTCCAGCACGGACGTGAAGGCCGCCGTCTCTGCCGCATCCGTGGGCGACACGCTCACCTTCACGCTCTACCGGGACAACAAGCTCATGGAGGTCGAGGTTAAGGTTTACGAGCGCACCCCCGAAGCGATGAACGCGCTGAACGAGATGACCGAGGAGGAAGCTCAGCCGGAAGAGGCGGTCGAAGAAGCTCCGAAGTCCGAGAAGAAATCCGGCGGTCGTCACGGCTCCGCGCCTCGGGACGAGATGCCTGAGGAAATTCCGAACGGGGAATCCGGCGAGGAGGACGGCATGTTCCGCATCCCCGAATCCCTCGCGGACATCTTCGGCGGAAGATAAACCCGGAGAATACGCAAGCAAATCCATAAGAAAGCCCTCCGCGGCATTCCCGATCCCGGGCGTGCTGCGGAGGGTTTCTCTCTATAATTATGTCTGTCACGCGCCGTCGTCCTTCATCACGGCGTGCTTGGCGATGGCGACCGCGGAGACGCACGCGCAGCCCACGCCGACCGCCGTCTGATGCAGGAAGAACTCACAGACGAGCGCGGCAGGGAGAAAGAGCGCGAAGGTCACGATGCTCCGGCGGCGGTGGGGATCGATCTTCACGGCGACGGAGAAAAAGATGTAGAGCGCGGCGAGGATCAGGCCGACGGGCGTATGCCAGAGAAGCGCGAGCATTTCGCCGAAGATCGTCGCGATGCACTTCCCTCCCCGGAGGCTCCAGAAGATCGAAAACGCGTGCCCGAGCACGGGTCCGAGCATCACGAAGACGATCGGCCAGCGGGTCCACGGCAGCCATTTCATCGCGGCGAACACCGGGAGAAAGCCCTTCGCCATATCGCAGAAGAGGCAGAAGAGCCCGGTTTTCCATCCACACGCGAGAAATACGTTCGCCGCGCCCGGATTGCCGTCCCGGCTGTCCTTCGTGATGTCGATCTTCTTCACAAGCAGCGGGATCCAGCGGCAGAAATGGACGCTCCCGACGAGATACCCGCCGACGCTCAAGAGGATCCATAGGATCCACGACGATTTTTCATCAAAGATGTTCGGCAGCATAATCGAGTACCCGTTTCGCCGCGTCGGCGTGCGTATTTTGTCTCTGTGCTTCCCGCATGGCCTCCGAGGCCGCGGGATCGTGCGCGAGGGAAACGGCAGCCTCCGCCGCTTCCGATTCGCTCCTCGTACGGCGGGACATGCCCCGCTCCTCGAAGAACGCCGCGTTTTTCGTCTCGCATCCGGGAATCGTCATCAGGTGCACGAGCGGGATCCCCGCGACCGCCGCCTCCGTCGAGGAGAGGCCCCCCGCTTTCGAGATCATCACGTCCGCCGCGCGCATCCAGAGCGGCACCTCGCGCGTGAACGGGACCGTCTTGATCCTCTCGTCCCCGGCAAACCGGCTCTCCACAGCCTCGCGCATCCCGGCGTTGCGTCCGGTGAGCACAAAGATCCGCCAGCCGCGCTCCTCCTCCGCCTCGGCCAGGCACGCACAGAGACGGCTCATGTTGCCGCATCCCACACCGCCGGACATGCAGAGATAGACCCGCGTCCCGGGATCGATCCCAAGCGTCTCCCGCGCCTCCTCCCGGCTCACCGGGGACGGAAAGCGCGGAGATACGGGAATCCCCGTCGGGACGAGCTTTTTCCCGTCGACGCCCTTCAATACCCCCTCGGGGATGAGGTCAGCGTGCGGGAGAAAGAGCGCGTCCGCCTCCGGCTCGGTGAAGAAAGGAATAAAGGTATAGTCGGTCAGGACGCAGAAGGACGGGATCCCGATCCCCTCGCGCCGCCGGACCGCGGTCATCGCCTCCGCGCCGTAGAGGTGGGTGGAGATCACGGCGTCGTATCCCTCCCGCACAATCTCGCGGGCAAGGCGTTCGGCGTAAAGCGCGTTCGCGAGATACACGGGCGAGGTCAGGCTCGTGCGGTCATAGAGATCGCCGATGCCGTAGATCGCCCCGAACAGCACGGGCGCACGCCGGATCATGCCGTTGTATGCGCCGGCTACGGCCCGTCTCGCGCGTTCGCCGCCGAAGGAGACCGGATCGCGCAGATCGGCACGGTCGCCGCGCAGCTCTGCAGCCTCGAGAAGCGCATGGGCCGCGGCGTTGTGTCCCTCTCCGGTGGAGCAGGACAGGACGAGAATCTTCATAAATCGGAACCCCCGGTGTCGGTAATCAGAAGATCAGAAGATCAGAGTGTGGCGAGATAGTCTCCCACGATCGCGGGGAGATTCACATAGTGGTCGACCGGGACGAAATCGAAATCCGAGAGGTACACGCATTCGTCGTTCCCGCCCGTGCCGTAATCGTCGCCGAAATAGGTGAGCTCGGCGTGCGCGTATCCCTGCTCGCGGCAGAAGAGGTCGAGAGCGTAGGCCTTGTTGTACGGCTTCGGCGCCATATCGAAGGAGGAGGATCCGCCGACAAAGACGGTGTACTCCGGGAACGCTGCGGCAACCTCGGAGAAGACCGCGCGCCGCTTCTCCCGCGTGGGATCGAAGAGGAGCTTGTCCGCGATGTCGGCCTTCGTCCCGAGCAGGGGGAAGGTCACACAGCCCGACGGATGGAATTCGACGCTCCCGCCGACGTATTCGGTGAACCCGATCTGCCCGCGCAGCTTTTCGATCCTCAGGGCGACGGACTCCCGGTCGCAGGGGAGCGTGAGGTCGCGCAGGATCTCGAGGTCTCCGAGGGTGTCGCGGTATTCGGCGTACTGGAGACCGTAGTTGCCGATGATGTCCACCGGGTGCTCGCGCATCTGCGTGAAGATCCGCCGGGTCTGGCCCGCGCCCGCGATGACGATGCGGATCCCTCTTGCCGAGAGATCGTCGAGGACGGCGAGGTTTTCGTCGGTGATCCAGGTCCGGTGCTCGGTGAGCGTTCCGTCGAGGTCAAATGCAAATACTTT
>CACZSA010000039.1 GCA_902783705.1 uncultured Ruminococcus sp. | reverse complement strand
CCCGGTGCCGAGGGCGTATCCCCCCGCCGTCCCGACGAGAGCCGCCGAGCCCGCGTAGAGCAGGTATTTCCGGGAGATCTGCCCCGCTGTGTAGCCCAGCGCCTTGCGGGTGCCGATCTGGGTCCGCTCCTCCGCGATCATGCGGGTCATGGTGGTGGCGCAGACCAGGGCGGCGACGAGGAAGAAGAACACCGGAAACACCCGGCTGATCCCTTCCACGATGGCGACGTCGTTCTCGAAGCAGGCGTATCCCACGTTGGCGAACCGGTCGAGGGCGTAGGTGCGCACATCTTCGACCCTTCTCAGCTCCTCCTTTGCGTCCGCAAGCTCCGCCTCGTGCTCTTCGATGGATGCCTCCCCGTCCCGGACGGCCTCTTCCGCGTCGGACAGAGCAGTTTTCAGCTCGTCCCGGAGCTCCGCGGTCTCCGTCCGCTTGTCCCGCAGGGATTGCAAGGTCTCCCGCAGCGCGTCCTCCTGCCGGTCCAGCTCCGCGTCCGCGTCGGACAAAGCGGCGAGAACGGCGGGGTGGTCGGCGGGGATCAGCTCGGCCGGAAGTCCCAGCACGGCGGCGATCTCGTCAAGGACCGCGGCGCGGGTCTGTTCCCGGATCGCGGGGAAACCGTCGAGCGTTTCCTCCGCTTCGGAAATGCCGTCCTCCAATTGTCCGATCCCGTCCTCCGCCTCCGCGATGCCGTCCCGGAGCTTCGGAAGATCCTCGTTCTTCACCCGTTCCAGCTCTTCCCGCGCGTCGGCCAGGTCCGCTTCGCCGTCCGCGATATCTCCCCTTGCGTCGGCTGTGGCGCGGTCGAGACGGGCGGCGGACACCCGGTCGAGCAGGTCCTCCATCCGGTCCGCCATGGATTCGGCATAGTCCCGGTATCCGTCATGGAATGCGGCGGGCGCGTCCTTCAGAGTGACATACGCCTCCGTGTACGCTTCCGCGGTAAACGCCGTAGGGTGAAGGATCACGAAGCAGGAGACGCTGCCCGTGCCAAGGTTGGTCGCGCCGCGCTCATAGTTGAGGTAGAGCGGCGAGAAGCAGAGGCCCGTCACGGTGAAGGACTCCCGCGTGAAGCTCTCCGCACTGTCCCCGGTAAGAACGAGCTCGGTGCCGATCACGGATTCCGGGAAGAACCGGCAGTCCACGGCGCACTCCCCGTCGTTCTCCGGCAGGCGTCCCGCGGTCAGAAGGGGGCGGTTGATCTTCTCCGTCAGGGAGTGGAATTTGGCGACGGCGGCGGATCCGTCCTCCGTCAGGTACTGCGCGTCGCAGGCAAAGGCGCATTCCGCTTCCGATACGGCGGGATCGTCCTCCAGGGCCTTCTCCGCCTCGTCGTCAAACCCCACGGTGGAGAGAAGGCGGTAGTCGAACAGATTCTGCCGCCCGAGATACCCGGAGGCGGTTTCGGCCATGTCGTCCCGGCAGATGCGGAGCCCGGCGAAAAATCCCACGCCCAGGGCCACGATGGCGGTCACGGCGAGATACCGTCCCGGCGCGGACCCGATCTCCCGGAGGAGGGCGACGAGGGTCAGGGGCTTTTTTCTCTTTCCCATAGCCCGCCCCTCACCATTCGATCTCTTCCACCGGCGTCGGGGAAGGGTTGACCGTGACCTCCGTGACGGAGCCCGAGCGTACCTTCACCACCCGGTCCGCCATGGCGCAGAGGGCCTGATTGTGGGTGATGACCAGCACGGTCTTCCCGTCCCGCCGGCACGCGTCCTGCAGAAGCTTCAGAACGGACTTGCCCGTGGCGTAGTCGAGGGCCCCGGTGGGTTCGTCGCAGAGCAGGAGCTTCGGATTTTTGGCGACGGCCCGGGCAATGGCGACCCGCTGCTGTTCCCCGCCGGAGAGCTGGGCCGGGAAATTGTCCATCCGGTCCCCGAGCCCCACGCTCCGGAGCGCTTCCGCCGCGTCCATGGGATCCCGGCAGATCTGCGCCGCCAGCTCCACGTTCTCGAGCGCTGTGAGGTTGGGGACGAGGTTGTAGAACTGAAAGACGAAGCCCACGTCCTCCCGCCGGTACGCGGTCAGCTCCCGTTCGTTCATGGCGCTGACCTCCTGCCCGTCCACCGTGACCGTGCCGGAGGT
>CACZSA010000038.1 GCA_902783705.1 uncultured Ruminococcus sp. | reverse complement strand
CTTGAGGTTCTCGATCTTGCGCTTCGAGCTCTTGAACACGCCGAGGAAGCCCTTCGAGTCCTCCGCGTCGTCGTTGAGGGAGCGGAGATTGCCGATCAGGGTGGTGATCATGCCGCCGACCTCGCCGAAGTCCTTGTTCCGGACGCTGCCGAGCGCGGTGTCGCTGAAATCGGAGATCTTCTTCTGCGCCGCCGAGCCGTAGCCGAGGATCATGGACGAGTCGGTGATGTCGATCTGCTTCGAGAAGTCGGCGATCGCCTTTCTCTCGGCCTCGGTGAACGCGCTTTCGTCGATCGCCGGGCCGACGGCGGTCGCAACCTGTCCGGGCGCGGGCGTCGCGGGCTGGGGCGCCGCCATTGCCGCAGCAGCCGCCGCCAGCGGATCGGGAGCCGCGGGAGCCTGTGCCGCCGCGATGCCGGCTGTGGGATCAAGGGTCAGTTTGATTTCGTTATCCATATTTTCAATCTCCTTCGATATATTTCTATGTGGAACAGCCGCTTTCCCGGGAGAAAGCCTGTTTTCATACCGGATTGTTTTCCTGCGCGCCGCGCTTCCGCTTTTTCTTTTCTTTGGCCTCCTTCGCCTTGCGCTCGGCCTCTTCGATCTCCTCCTTCGTCAGGTCGCGCAGGGTGCGGGAGCCGGCGAGGAGACGGTCGAGGGCGATGAGGGAGAGGGCGAAATAGAGGACGAGGCGGGGCAGGGGGAGGTTCGGCTCGGGGCCTGCGAGGAAAAAGTCGCTCCCGCTCGCCGCGAGGATCATTCGGATCACGCGCCAGAGGATGCCGCCGAGGGAGACGCCCATGCCGAGGATGACGGCGGCGTATTCGGTGGCGAGCTGGAACGGGGGCGGCAGCTCCTTCGGCTCCTTGACGATCATGAGGCGCGCCTCGCTGAACAGGAAGAGGAGGATGGCGGCCTGCATGAGGGTGGTGAAGTTGCGGACGGGGCTGTTGAGCGGGATGGTGAAGTCAAAATAGCACGCGAACATCGCGAGGTTGACGGAGAGGGCGCCGATGACCGCGCAGACGACCGGGAGGGTCTTGAGTCCCCGGTTCTCCCCGAAGAAGCCGAGGAGGACGGACGCGGCGAGGAAGAGGCCGGCGATGGCGGACCAGAGGCCGAGGTTCTCCGGCGAGGGGGTCTTCGCCGTGGTAGGAACGGCGGCAGCGGCGGTGCGGACCGCGTCATAGAGGACGAGGAGGCACATCGCGGCGGCGAGGACCGAGGCGAACGCGGAGCGCGGGGAGGGCTCGGGGATGGGATCGTAGATCTTCATGCCGGCGGAGAAATACGCGGCGGCGGTGAAGAGGACGCCGAGGCCCGCGATCACGGCGGCGATATAAAAGGGGATCGAATCGAGGGCGAAATGCCCGATTCTGAAATCGAAGTCACGCGCCATCGCGAGAGCGTAGCATACGCCGAGGACGAGGGCGAGCGCGAGGGCGATATACACGCCGGTCCTTGTATGGAGGATGAACGGGCGTTTTGCGGAATTATCCGCCGGAGAAGTCTCGCGGGCGGTGGGGGAAGGTTTGGTCATGAGGAGCCTTTCGGGGTGCCGGTGGGCAAACGGCGTCGCGCGCCGGATCTGTACATTATTATATACAATATCATATCATAAAATCGCCCGGATGACAAGGGGAAAACGAAAGAAAAACGCGCGGAAAACGAGAAATAAGAAAAAATTAAAGATTGCGCGTATGTTTTCCCCGTCATACGCGCCGGGCGCACCTGCATGTTCGGCCTGCGCGCTGGCGCTTGCGGATGATGGATCTTGCAGATCCATCGCTTTTTTGTCCTTCCGGACGGGACCTAAGAGGACCCTCGGGCCGGGTCCTCTTAGGAATCTCCAGGCCCCAGAGGTGAAGAAGGAGCGCCTTCTCCGCCTCTGGACTCCACCTTAACCCCCTCGGGTATAACCTCATGCATGATTCGGAAGCGTTGTTCAATGGGGGCTAAACGGTCTCATAGCAGGATTACAGGGGCCGCTCCCGGTTAGGTAAGCTGAAAGTATCGTGATACGCTCAACGCCGAAGATGCAGATTTTCCGTGTTAGTCCTCTACTCAATGAAGGTGCACAGCGTAACTGTACTATCCAAGTCTAACACTTTCCCACAGCACCTTCATCTTGACGAAGTCAAAAGGGCTGACACGAGCCGCTTCTCAATCCGGCGAGAGCGAGCCACTATGGATGAAGTGCCACTCAACATGGTGATGGCCCCTTGTATATTAACGTATGATAGGCGTGATGGAACTGTGTTCCATCCGCCGTTGGACCAGACGAAATTGAGCAAAGGTTCCGAATCGCCAAGGTACGCACGCCGCGGAGGTAGAGTGGAGTCCAGAGGAGAGGAGGAGTCCACTCCTCCTTTCCTCTGGGAGCGGTGATTGACAAGAGGCCGGCTCCATGGTTTCAACTTGTTGAAACCGGGGCCTCATTGTCCGCCAGCCGCGCAGG
>CACZSA010000037.1 GCA_902783705.1 uncultured Ruminococcus sp. | reverse complement strand
GGTGGTATGCGGGTCTCTCTTCATGACGGTGCCGAGGCGTCTTGAAAGCAGTTCGCGGTCCCAGGCATTGATGAAGTACTTGAACTCATGCCTGTATTTTGCTTCAGATACCATAGAACCCTCCTTTATAATAGCTCTTTTATCATACCACACTTTCCGGGAATTGTCAATGATTTTTTCTGAAAGGAGAAATTTGTTTTGAAAATGTCACGGGCGGCGGAAAGGCTTCCCTCACGCCCGCATTATGATTGTAGTCCCTCCGGGTGAAAATCATGTGACGGCGGGGTGACGGAGGGATGGTTTCGCGCTGATTTTTTGGCGCGGGAGAAAAAATCCGGTCAAAAACGGCGAAATTTCCCCGCTCCCCTTGCATCCTTCCCCGAAAAAAGGTATAATAGACGGGAATGAACGCGAAAGGAAAAAACCGCGGATCCCGCGGCGGATAACCAATAGAATGAAACTCGGAATCATCGGACTGCCGAACGTCGGCAAAAGCACCCTCTTCAACGCCCTGACCGGAGCCGGCGCGCCCTCGGCGAACTACCCCTTCTGCACGATCGACCCGAACGTCGGCGTCGTGCAGGTGCCGGACAAGCGGCTCGACGTCCTCGCGGAAATGTACAATCCCCAGCTCTACACCCCGGCGACGGTGGAATTCGTGGACATCGCGGGACTGGTGCGCGGTGCGTCGAAGGGCGAGGGACTCGGGAACAAGTTCCTCTCGCACATCCGGGACGTCGACGCGGTGGTGCACGTGCTGCGCTGCTTCGAGGACGGGGACATCGTGCACGTCGACGGCTCGGTCGATCCCATCCGCGACCTCGATACGATCAACATGGAGCTGATCTACGCGGACATCGAGGTGCTCGAGAAGCGCATCGAGAAGACGCAGAAGATGCTCAAGGGGGACAAATCCCTCGCGGAGAACCTCGCCGTCTACGAAAAGCTCCTCGGGGCGCTGAACGAAGGAAAAACCGCGCGCTCCCTCGAGCTCTCCGAGGACGAGCGTGCCCTCGCGGACGAGCTGAACCTGCTGACGCTGAAGCCGATCATCTACGTCGCGAACGTGAGCGAGGACGAGGCGGCGGGCGTCTCACCGGACAACAAGATGTACAAGGCCCTCAAGGCCGCGGCGGACGCGGAGGGGGCGGAGGTCATCCCGGTCTGCGCGGAGATCGAGGCGGAGATCGCGGAACTCGAGCCCGAGGAGAAGAAGATGTTCCTCGCGGATCTCGGGATCGAGGAAAGCGGCCTCGACCGGCTGATCAAGGCGAGCTACGCCCTGCTCGGCTACATCAGCTATCTGACCGCCGGGCCGAAGGAGGTCCGCGCGTGGACGATCGTCAAGGGCACGAAAGCGCCGCAGGCCGCGGGCAAGATCCACTCCGACTTTGAGCGCGGCTTCATCCGGGCGGAGATCGTCTCCTACGACGACCTCATCGCGTGCGGCTCCATGAACGCCGCGAAGGAAAAGGGCCTCGTCCGCAGCGAGGGCAAGGATTACGTCATCGAGGACGGCGACGTCGTGCTGTTCAGATTTAACGTCTGAGCGGGTGTTTTTGGAATTCAGAATGAAGAATAAAGAATGGCGGAAGGAGTCTGTGAATATAGATTCCTTCGAAAAAAACGGTCGTGCGGCTGCCTCTCGTGTACAGCTTCACGACCGTTTTATTTTCATCCGGAGACCACACTTCTCTCCCGATCAATTCTTAATTCTTAATTCTTAATTCTTAATTCAAAACCCGCCGCTGCGCTATCGCCCAAAGTATTCTTCCTCCAAGATCGCGCAGGTCCCGACCGACACGTACTTTCCCTTCACGAACATGGATTCTCTCGCGACGCCCTCGAACTGCATGCCGAGCTTTTCCATGACGCGGCGGCTGCGGTCGTTGCCGAGGATGTAGCGGGCCTCGATCCGGTGCAGGCGGAGCTCGCAGAAGCCAAAGCGCATCACCGCGCGGGCTGCCTCCGGTGCGACGCCGCGTCCCCAGACGTCCGGATGCAGGACGTACCCGATCTCGGCGGAATTTCCCTCGTAATTGAACCGTGTGAAGCCGCAGGTGCCGACCATCCTCTCCCCCTCGCGCAGAACGACCGCCCAGTCGTAGAAATCCCCGGCCCGGTAGCGGGACTGGAGATAGTTCAGATACCGCCGGGTGTACGCCTCCGATTCGTGCGGCTGCCAGAGAAGATATTCCGTCACCTCCGGACGCGAGGCATAGTCGTACATATCCCGGCTGTCCTGCCGCGTCATGCGTCTCAGCGTCAGCCGGGACGTCTCGAGCACGGGCGGGTCCCGGAAGATCCGCGTGATCTCGTCGTGATTCATGCGCTCCCCTCCCAAACTTCCCTTTTCCTGACATTATACTCCAATCCCCGCCGGATTGCAAGGCGCGTTCAGACAGATTTAACATTTTGCGGCTTGGTTTTTCTCCGGGGATATGGTAAACTCATCATACAGGGGGAAAACCGAGGCATGAGCCGGAGGGGTCCCGCATAGGATCGGACATCCGCAAAGAGGAGGTCCGCCCATGAAACAGGGATCCGCCGCACTCCGCCCCGCCCTCACGCTCGCCGCCGCGTTCTGCGCCGCACATCTGCTCTTTCGCGCGTCGGACACGGTCTATGTCGTCACCGCTTCCCACGCGGATCTGCCGGGACGCTTCCTTTTGTCGGAGCTGCCGTTCACCGTTCTGCTCCTCCTCACCGCGCTGTCTCCGTACACGCGCTTCTGCCGGCCCATGCTCGCCGCGGGATGCGTCTGGCGCGGAGCCTCGCTCGGATGCGCCTGGGCCGCCGTGCCTGCCGGACGTCTCTGCGGCGTCTCGCCCGCGCGGGTCCTCGTCTTCACGACGGCGTCGACCTTCTTTTATCTCCTCGCCGTGGCGGAATCGGCCTCCGTTCATCCCGCGCTGCTGGATGCGGACGCCGGGGACCTCTCCCGCGCGCATCTGAAACGATCCCTTGTGCTCGCCGGGGCGTGCTTTCTCTGCGATCTCGCCCTGATATACTGAAATTCCGAAAGGACCTTACCATGCCGGACAACCGTCAACCCGACCGTGAAAACCTCTCCCTCGACGAGATCGAAGCGAGGGAGCAGGCGGAAAAGAAACAGAACAAGCCGCGCTTCAACCTCTTCAACCGCGCGTATGCCGACGGCGCGGGCGTGGAGAAGGACGAGGTGCCGATCTCGGACAACCCGACGCTCGTCAACTTCTTCAAGCTCGTCGGGCGGAAGATCAACGAGCTTCTGACCGTGAACATCCTCTATGTGATCGGCAATTTCCCCGTGTTCTTCTTCCTCCTCGCGATGAGCGGGTATTTCTCGATCCACACGACCTCGCCGTACTACGCCGTCTACGCGCCGCTGAGAGGAGCGATGCTCTTCCACAATTCCCCCGCCGTCTCCGCGCTCTGGACGCTCTACTCGCGGCAGGCGGAGGTGACCGTCCACACGACGGCGGACAAGATCCTCCTCGGCCTCGCGCTCCTGCTCTTCCTCACCTACGGCCCGGTGCGCGTGGGACTGACGCGGAATCTGCGCAATATGTTCCGCGGGAAGCCCGTCATGATGCTCTCGGATTTCTTCGAGGCGATCCGCCGCAACTGGAAGCAGGCGTTCCCCGTCGGGATCCTCGACCTCGGCGTCGTCGCCCTGCTCGCGTATGACATCACCTTCTTCCGGCTCAATTACTCCGCGAGCATGATGATGTCGATCCTGTTCTTCCTCTCCTGCGCGCTCCTCATCCTCTACTTCTTCATGCGCCCGTATCTCTATCTCATGCTCGTGACCTTTGACATCACGATCCCGAAGATGATCAAGAACGCCCTGTATTTCTCGGTCCTCGGGCTGAAGCGGAACGTGATGGTCCTGATCGGCACGCTGCTCGCGCTGGCGTTTGAATACGCGCTGCTGCTCATCTACTTCCCGCTCGGCGTGATCGTGCCGTTCGTCATCCTGCCCGCGTTCCTCATGCTGATGGGGATCTACGGAGCGTATCCGAAGATCAAGGAGATCATGATCGATCCATATTATTCGGAGAGCTAAGTCTGATTTTTCCCTCTTGAAAGGAGAGTTTCTCATGCGCGTCATCGATACGAAAAAAGCGCCCGCCGCGATCGGACCGTATTCGCAGGCCATCGCCGCCGGCAATCTTCTCTACACCTCCGGGCAGATCCCGCTCGATCCCGAAACCGGGGCGGTCGCGGGGGACGACATCACCGCCCAGACTGAGAGGGCCATCGCGAATCTCGGCGCGGTCCTCGAAGAAGCCGGGACCGATTTCACGAAGGTCGTCAAGACCACCTGCTTCCTCTCCGACATGAAGAACTTCGGTGTGTTCAACGAGATCTACGCGAAGTACTTCACCGGAAAGCCCGCACGCTCCTGCGTCGAGGTGTCCGCGCTCCCGAAGGGCGTGCTCGTCGAGATCGAAGCCGTCGCGGTGATCGAATAACGGAAAAGAAGGGGCTGTTGCATGAACTCCTGAAACGGGAGCATGACAGTCCCTTCGTTGTTCTGTATGGAGGTGCGCAGCGGCGCTGAGGATCATGGCTTCGCACCGACTGTCATGTGTCATTGCGAGGAGCAGGTCCCGAGACCTGCGACGTGGCAATCCGCATCCCCTGTATGAGGGAAGAAGCC
>CACZSA010000036.1 GCA_902783705.1 uncultured Ruminococcus sp. | reverse complement strand
GATCTGCTCGATGATGGCGCGTTCCTTGCCCGCCCGCGTGGTATATACGGCGTCGGGATGATCCACGCGGATCATCGGCTTGTTCGTCGGCACCTCAACGACGTCGAGGGAGTAGATCTCGCGGAATTCGTCCTCCTCGGAGAGCGCGGTACCGGTCATGCCGGAGAGCTTCCTGTACATGCGGAAGTAGTTCTGGAAGGTGATCGTCGCGATGGTGCGGTTCTCGCGCTGGATCTGCACGCCCTCCTTCGCCTCGATGGCCTGATGCAGGCCGTCGGAGAAGCGGCGTCCGGGCATGATGCGGCCCGTGAAGGCGTCGACGATGATGACCTCGTTGTCCTTGACGATATAGTCCGTGTCACGGTGCATGATGCCGTGCGCGCGGATCGCCTGATAGATGTGGTGGGTGATATCGGCGTTCTCGGGATCGGAGAAGTTCTGGATGCCGAAGAATTTCTCGGCCTTCGCAATGCCGGAGGCGGTCAGAGTCGTGGACTTCGCCTTCTCGTCGACGATGTAGTCCGCGTCGATGTCGTCGTTGTCCTCCTTCGCGTCGAGCTCCTTGATGACGTACTTGCGCAGCGTCCGGGTGAAGCGGTCCGCCATCTCGTAGAGCATGTCCACCTCGGCACCCTGGCCGGAGAGGATGAGCGGGGTCCGCGCTTCGTCGATGAGGATGGAGTCGACCTCGTCCACGATGGCAAACTGATGCCCTCTCTGGACGAGCTGATCCTTGTACAGGACGCGGTTGTCACGCAGGTAGTCGAAGCCGAACTCGTTGTTCGTGCCGTAGGTGACGTCGCAGCGATAGGCGGCCTGCTTCTCGGAACGGGTCTGATCGTGGACGACGAGGCCCGTCTTCAGCCCGAGATACTCGTGAATGCGGCCCATTTCCTCCGCGCCGACCCGTGCGAGGTATTCGTTCGGGGTGACGACGTGGACGCCCTTGCCCTCGAGGCCGTTCAGATAGGACGGGAGGACCGCGACGATGGTCTTGCCTTCGCCGGTCTTCATCTCGGTGATCCGCCCCTGATGGAGGAGGATGCCGCCCATGATCTGCACGTCGAACGGTCTCTTGCCGAGGATGCGGTCGGACGCCTCGCGCACGCACGCATAGGCCTCGGGGAGGATATCGTCAAGCGTTTCCCCGGCGGCGAGGCGGCTCTTGAAGACGTCGGTCCGCGAGCGCATATCCGCGTCGGACATGGCCCGGTACTCGTCCGCAAGGGCGTTCACCTTTTTCACGGCGGGCATGATTTTTCTGATCTGACGTTCGGAGTAGGTGCCGAAAACCTTGGTAATGATGCTCATTGTATCGAAACGGCCGGCAGGGGCCGCTTATCCCTTTCTTAGATCGTATCTGTTCAAAATGGCAAGATAGTTATACATCATTATTATATGCCCTTTGTGATAATATTTTAAGCGGAAAATGTAAACTTAATGCAAAAACGGATTCGCCTCCCGCCGCTCTTGCGAAATCCGCCGCTTTGTGGTAGAATGGATTTCGGAAAACAGAGGAAAGGAATCCGCCCATGAAAGAGATCAATATCGTTCTGCACGAACCGGAGATCCCCCAGAACACGGGAAACATCGCCCGCACCTGCGCCGCCACCGGTTCCGCGCTGCACATCATCCGCCCGATGGGGTTCACCGTCGACGACCGGAAGCTCAAGCGCGCCGGTCTGGATTACTGGCACCTGCTCGACATCACCTATTACAACGACCTCGACGACTTTTTCGCAAAGAATCCGGGGTGCGCGTTCTGGTGCTTCACGACGAAGGCGCCGCGCTGCTACACCGAGGTGGTCTACGAGACGCCCGTCTTCCTCTTCTTCGGCAAGGAAACGCGCGGCCTCCCGGAGGATTTTCTGCGCGCGCATCTCGACCGCTGCGTCCGGATCCCGATGCGGGAGAGCCTCCGGAGCCTGAATCTCTCGAACTCCGCCGCCGTGGGGGTCTACGAGGTGCTGCGGCAGCAGGGCTTCCGCGGTCAGCAGCCGGAAAGCGACTACCTGCTCCCCCGGGATTGAGTCAGAGCAGCGGCGCGATGAGATCGAGGCTCGCGCGGAAGAGCTGGGTGAGGAGCCGGGGCTTCTTCGCCTCGACGGGCTCGCTCGCGCGGATGAGCTCGGTGAAGTCGCGCCGGATCTCGCCGAGGCAGTCGGGCTTGTACATCCAGAGTCCGCATTCGAAGTGGAGATAGAGGCTCCGGTAATCGAGGTTGACGCTCCCGACGACCGCGTATTCGTCGTCGACAAGGAAGCCCTTCGCATGGACAAAGCCGGGCTTGTACTCGTAGATCTTGATGCCGTTCGCGATGAGGTTGGGATAATAGGATTTCGTAGTCTGGTTGATGAGGATCTTGTCCGGGACGCCGGGGGTGACGATCCGCACGTCGACGCCGCACCGGACCGCGTGGATCAGGGCCTGCTCCATGCGCTCGTCGACGATGAGATAGGGCGTCGTGATCCAGACATACCGTTTGGCGTTCTCGATGAGACCGAGGTAGACGTTCTCCCCGACGGGCTCCCCGTCGAGCGGGCTGTCGGTGTAGGGCTGGACGTACCCTTCCCCGTCGATGCCGGCATAGGCCGCGGGATCGGGCGCGTAGGCGGTATAATCGGACTCCGGGGCCGTCTTTTTGCCGCCGAGGTAGTCCCACATGGTGAGGAACATGACGGCGTAGCTCCACGAGGCCTCCCCGCGCACCATGACGGCGGTGTCCTTCCAGTAGCCGAAGCGCTTCTCGGTATTGATATACTCGTCCGCAATGTTGATGCCCCCGGTGAACGAGGTGACGCCGTCGATGACGCAGATCTTCCGGTGATCGCGGTTGTTCTGGCGGGCGAAGAGGAATGGGACGAAGCGCTGGAAAATACGGCAGTCGATGCCCTCGCGGCGGAGGCGTTCGTCAAAGTCCCCGGGGAGGGAGAGCCAGCAGCCGATATCGTCGTAGATCACGCGCACGTCGACGCCCTCCGCGACCTTCTCGAGCAGGATCTCGTGCACGGCGTCCCACATCTCGCCCTCGCCGATGATGAAGTATTCGAGGAAGATATACCGCTTCGCCTTCCGCAGCTCCTCGAGGAGGACGGGGAACAGGGCCTCGCCGCTCTCGAAATAGCGGGTCTCGCAGTGCCGCACGGGCGGGCAGAAGGAGGTATTCTTGATGTAGGCGGCCTGACGCGCGGCCTCGGGGCATTCCTCCCGCAGCTCCGCCAGGGCGCAGCTTTCATTCACGACGCCCGCGCGGGCCGCCTCGTGCATGACGCGCATTTTCCCGAGCGCGCTTTTGGATGCCCGGTTCCCGCCGAAGATCAGATAGAGCGCGATGCCGAAGACGGGAAAGGTAAAGGCGACGACGATCCAGCAGAGCTTATACGACATGCTCCGGCTGTTTTTCATGAGGTAGAGGATAAAGATGAAGTCGAGGACAGCCGTCGCGGCGGAATAGACGTAATAGAAGCGGGTGAACTGGACGGCGATGACGAAGATCAGAAAGAGCTGGACGGCGATGAGAAACCACACGATGACGGCGCGGCTCGTCGCGATGCGTTTGAGCTTTTTTTTCATGACATCTCCTGTGATGAAAAAGACAAAGGACAGAAAATAAAACTTATTCAGAATATATTATACCCTTTTCGGGGAAAAAGTCAAGGAAAAGAAGAAAAATCGCGTGCGGAGGGGAGGATCCGCTGGCAGGAGGTGCGCTCACCTTCGGCAAGCTCGCGGCTGCAATCACGTTTTGTCAGCGCGCTGACGCTTGCGGATTTGGGATCGACCAAGTCGATTGTTTTTTTCGCCTGCGCGGCTGGCGCACAATGAGGCCCCGGTTTCAACAAGTTGAAACCATGGAGCCGGCCTCTTGTG
>CACZSA010000035.1 GCA_902783705.1 uncultured Ruminococcus sp. | reverse complement strand
TACTGCACGCCGAAGCTCGCCCCGATCCTCGACGTGACCTACGGCTGCATCGTGTATCAGGAGCAGGTCATGCAGATCTTCCGCGAGGTCGCCGGCTATTCGTTCGGACACGCCGACGTCGTGCGCCGCGCGATCTCAAAGAAGAAGGCGGGCGTGCTTGAGAGCGAGCGTCAGTCCTTCATCGACGGCGCGCGGGAACGGGGCATCGCCGAGGAGGACGCCGTGAAGCTCTTCGAGGACATCGTCAGCTTCGCGAACTACGCGTTCAACAAATCCCACGCCGCGGCCTACGCCGTCCTCTCCTTCCGCACGGCCTATCTCAAAACACACTACCCCCGCGAGTACGAGAGCGCGCTCCTCACCTCGGTCCTGAACTCCTCCGACAAGATCGCGGAGTACACCGCCGACTGCGCGAAGCAGGGGATCGCCGTCCTCCCGCCGGACATCAACCGGAGCCGCGGCGATTTCCACGTCGAGGGGGACGCCATCCGCTTCGGGCTGACCGCGCTCAAAAACGTCGGCGCGAGCTTCATTCAGAAGATCGTCGACGAGAGGGAGCGCGGCGGGCTCTTCCGGGATTTCGACGACTTTGTCGAGAGGATGAGCGGGCGGGAGCTCAACAAAAAGCAGCTTGAGACGCTCATCAAGTCCGGATCGCTCGACTCCCTCGGCGTGCCGCGGAGCCGCCTGCTCGCCGTGTACGAGCTCGTCCTCGACCGCCGCGCCCAGTCCGCGCAGAATGCCGACGAAGCGCAGATCGGCCTGTTCGACGCCGACGCGAGCGCAAAGCCGAAGATCCCGAAGATCGAATTCCCGCCGCTGCCGGAGTTCACGAACCGCGAAAAGCTCGCGCTCGAGAAGGAGAGCTGCGGCCTGTATCTCTCGGGGAGCATCCTTGACGACTACGGACAGCATCTCGCCCGCATCAAACCCGCCCGCATCCGCGACATCCGCGCCTCCTTCGCCTCACCCGCCGAGGGAGAGGACGAGGAGGGGCCGGAGGAGACGGTCGAGACGCCGGAATTCACCGACCGGAGCCGCGCGGTCATCGCCGGATCGGTGACGAAGCGCGTGAACAAGGCGACGAAGAACGGCGAGCAGATGGCGTTCGTCACGGTGGAGGACGCGTCCTCCTCGCTCGAGGTGCTCTTCTTCCCGAAGGTGCTCGAAAAGTACGGGTATCTGCTGGTCTTCGACTCGGTCATCGCCGTCGCCGGGACCCTCTCCGCCCGCGAGGACGAGGAGGTCAAGCTGCTCGCGGACCGCGTGGTCGAGCTGTTGCCCGATACCCGCGCCGACGAGATCCCCGATGCGGACGAGCTATCCGCACCTTCGAAATCCGCCTATCCCGACCGCCGTCCGCGGGAGCCGAAGGAGCCCCAGCCGATGCATGCGTCCTACGAGAAAATGGAGAAGGCGGCAAATCCCCCGCCGAAGAATCCCGCCCCCGCGCAGACGCCCTCGAAGATCTATCTGCGCGTCCCGTCCGGGGAATCGGAGGAATACCGCCGTGCCCGGGCCTTCTGCGCGATCTTCTCGGGCTATACCCCCGCGACCTTCTATAACGCGGAGACGAAGGAATACCAGAAGCCCCCCGTCGGCATCCAGCCCACGCCGTTTGTGCTGAACGAGCTGCGCGAAATCCTCGGGGAAGAGAATGTGGTGTGTAAATAACCGCGCTCCATCCCGAAGGATCACCCCGAAGGTTTCTTTATAGGTGACCCCCCGAAGGTTTCCCAGACTAAAGGTTGCCCCCCGAAGGTTTCCCAAACTATAGGTGACCGCCCGAAGGTTTCCAAAGGGCGACCGGAAAGCCCTTTGGACGAATGTGCCGCTTTCAGAATATGGAAGAAAAAAAGAAGAAAGATAAAAGTAAACAAAAAGCCCCCAAAAAGGCCGAGGAATCCAAAACCCGATTCCCCGGCCTTTCCGTATTGTGTTTGAGCGCACGCTCATTCCAGAATGTTGCTCGTGATGTAGTCCACACCCCACGCGATGAGCTCCGCCGCGCGCTCGGGATCGTCCACCGTCCAGCAGTTGACCTTCACGCCCGCGTCGTGACACGCACGGATCCGCTCCTCCGTCAGCGCGTTCCACGCAATGTCGAGGTCCATCTTCCGCTCCGCGAGCATCCGCGGATAGTCGTCGTTCCAGCCGCCCGCGAGGAACTGGCAGTCCTGATCCGGCTTCACCTCGCGCACAAGGTCAAGGTTCGCGATGTTGAACGCGATGAACGTCGTGTGGTCGAGATAACCCTCGAAGAAGCCGAGGATCTCCCGGATCTCGTCCGGCGTGAAGTTCGATTTCAGCTCCGGAACGCAGTGCTTGCCGTATTTCTCGCAGATCTTCCGGTATTCCGCGGGCGTCGCAAGCCGGATCTCCGCGCGGTCGCTCTTCCCGTCCGTGTCGCGCAGGGTCAGCGCCCGCAGCTCCGCGAACGTCGACTTCTCGATCACCAGGTCCACGTCGCAGATCCGTCCCGTGCGCCCGTCGTGGTTGCACATGAAATTCTTATCGATCGTGCGCCAGATGTCTGTCTCCACGCCCCAGTGCGTCCGGTTCCCGGCTGCGATGAACGCGGCGGCGGTGTTTTCGCATTCCAGTCCGCTCACGCCGCGGTGCGCGACCATGAGGGTCTTCCCTTTTTCGGGGATCTTTATGGTGTCTTTTCTCATGAGTGTTCTCCCTCGCTCGGCGGTCGTCCGCCTTTATTATTGTTGTCTTCATCTTACCACAAACCGCGCCGGATGTCCAGAGGCCGGACGAAAAAAAACCGGATCCCACATCGGAGTGAGACCCGGCTTCCGGTCAGCTCATTTCAATTTCCTTGTCGTAGAGGAGGTTGTCGATCACGCTCATTGAGTAGATCGCGTAGGCGACGTACACGATCGTCACCGCTGTGCAGATCACCAGCACCGCCGGAAGATTCACGAGCAGGTACCGGAACGCGCATCCCATCACGTCGTGGATGATCGCGAGGACGGAGAGCAGAAGCAGCTTTCCGCCGATCGTGTTGTAGGTCTCGAGGTCGCGGTTCCGCTTCGAGTACATCGCGTTGTCCGTCTGGATGCCGGAGATCTCGAGGTGTCCCTTCACCGCCTTCATCAGCGCGGCGAGGAAGAAGAGCACCGACGCGAGCGCGAGCACATGCTCCACCGTCTCGAGCATCGCGATCCGGTAGTACCGGGTGTAGGCCTCGGTCACGCGGAGCGTCGCCTCCGGGCTGAAATCCGCGAAATACCGGATCTCGAGGATCAGATTGAGGATCGAGAGCGCGGCGCGGACGGCGGAGAGGATCACCGTGATGTACGCCGCCTTCGCGTAACGCCCGACGATCACCGCAGCGGCGATCAGAAGCCCCGACGCGATCGCGCCCACGAGGACGTTGACGTTGTCGAGCGTGAAGATGAAGGACGCGAGCGCGGACGCCCCGAAGAGCATCAGAGCGATCTTCATGCGCTTGGCGATGAAGAAGGTCGTCTTCGGCAGGATGTCCCGCTCATACTTGTGCGCGAGCGCGTCGATGAACGGCTTGTCGCGCAGGACGGGCACGAAGAAGCGGATGAGCTTCACGATATAGATCACGGCGAAGATCATCGTCACCGTGCCGAAGAGGATGTAAAGCATCGGCTTGAAGGCCGTCATCCGCACGATCCGGGCGTCGACCGTGCCGATGTTGTCGTACATCTGCAGCTCGGTCAGCTCGGGCACGAGGGTCGCGGCAATGCGGAAGATATAGAAGAAGAGGATGTACCGCCGCGTCGCCGCCGCCAGCTCGACGGTCTTCGTCTTCCCGCCGCGCACGGTCTCGCGCTTCGCGTAGACTGCAACTCCGCCGTACCACAGCGCGGCGAAGGACAGTCCCTCGAAGAGGTTCATGACCGCCGGGACGAAGAGGAAGCCTTCGATCAGGCCGAATACGAAGGCGAGCAGCACGTCCGCGGATCCGCTCGCGTAGGGCAGGATCACGATGGAGAAGATCTTCGCGACCTCCACGAAGGCCAGCTTCAGAAAGGTCTGCCGCGCCTCCTCGATCTTGCCGATGAAGCAGGACATTTTCGTCAGTCCCGCGGCGATGAGGAAGAATCCCACCGCGTCCGGGATGACGTCCACCACGATGATCACCGGGTTGAAGAGCAGAATCAGCCCCGCGAGTACCAATCCGATTCCCATAAGAGTCCCCCTTCCGTCATTTCTTCTTTTTCTTTTTTCCGTTTGCATGTCTGTTCCGGTTCTTTTCGGCGTGCAGGCGGTCCGCCTCTTCCATCGCGAGCTTCATGGACTCGCGGCGGTATTCGTTCTTCTTGTCGTCGAGCGCGTCGAACTTGTCGCTCAGGGCGTTCACGAAGGCGAACCGGGACCGCTTCTTTTCATTTTCATCCTCGTCCGCCGGGATCAGGATCCCGAAGCACTGGTAGATCAGCGCAAGGTTGAAGACGATCACGACGAAGCGGAAGAGGAGCAGCATGAACCCAACGGGCGCGAGCTCCTCGCCGATCACCCGGTTCAGGGCGAGGACCGCGAAGGTCGCGAAATAGGCGGACATCGTCAAGACGAAATTCCGCTCCGTCTTCGCTTTGAGCTTTGCCGCGTCCGCGCCGAGGCAGATCCCGCGCGTGCCGAGGAAGAAGAAGACGTGCATGACGCAGGCCGCCGCCTCCTTCCCGACGCTCACGCCGAGATCGACCGTCCCGCCCGTCTCATAGAGCGAGAACATCAGCGAGGCCGCGTTCACGCCGCAGAGGACGAGGAAGCCGAAAGTCGCCGCGATCGCCCCGCGGAAATACCGGTTGTACTCCGCGAGCCGGACATACGCCCAGATCGCGACGAGCGCGCCGAGGATGTCTGCGAAAAAGTAGTACGGCGACAGGGTGAACGCGAACATCGCGAAATAGCCGAAAAACAGCGTTCCGAATCCCATGGTTTATTCCTGCGCGTCCCCGGTATGCGCGCCGGGACGTCCGTGGCAGTTCTTGTATTTCTTGCCGCTTCCGCACGGGCAGGGATCGTTCCGCCCGACCTTCTGCGTCTTGTCGACCCGGATGGGCTTCTTCGGCGCGGAGGCCTTTCCGCCGCCCGCAAATCCCTCGGATACGGGCTTGGCGACCTCGACGCGCTTGATCTCCTGCGCCGGCTTCGGGATGATCGACATGATCATGCGGGCCGTGTCGTCGCGGATGCTCGTGATCATCTCGTCGAAGAGATCCGCGCCCTGGATGCGGTATTCGGAGATCGGGTTTCTCTGCGCGTACGCCTGCAGACCGATCATCTCCATGAGGGAATCCATCGCCTCGAGGTGATCCATCCACTTCATGTCGACGTTCTGGAGCAGGACCGCCCGCTCGAGCTCGCGCATCCGATCCTCGCCGAAGAGGACCTCCTTCGAGGCGTAGAGGGCGTCTGCGCGCTCCTGCAGCGTCTTGCGGATGCTCTCGCGCACCTCTCCCGCGTCGCCCGCGAGGTCGGTGAAGTCCTCCGCCCCGCAGAGGAGGCCGAGGTATTTCTGACGCAGTCCGGCAACGTCCCAGAGCGTGACGTCGTCCTCGTGCAGGAAGCTGTCGACGGCGTCGTTCAGCGTTTCCGTGATCATCGCCTGGATCTTGTCCTTGAGGTTGGCGTTGTCGAGGACCTCGGCGCGCTGTTCGTAGATGATCGTGCGTTGCTGGTTCATGACGTCGTCGTAGGCAAGGACGTTCTTGCGTCGGTTGAAGTTCTGGTCCTCGAGCCGCTTCTGCGCGGACTCGATGGAGCCGGAGAGGATCTTCGCGTCGATCGGGGTGTCCTCGTCCAGACCGAGCCGCTCGACGATGCCCGTGATCCGGTCGGAGCCGAAGAGGCGCATGAGGTCGTCCTCGAAGGAGAGGAAGAAGCGGCTCTCGCCGGGGTCTCCCTGACGTCCGGAACGCCCGCGGAGCTGGTTGTCGATCCGTCGGGATTCGTGCCGCTCGGTGCCGATGACGAAGAGGCCGCCCGCCTCGCGGACACGATCCGCCTCGGGCTTGATCTTTTCCTGATACTGTTTGTAAAGCTCCTGGAAACGGAGGCGCGCGCCCCGGATCTCCTCACTCACGTCGAGGGACGAGCCGGTGGAGGCCGCGACGAGCTCTTCGGGATACTCCTCCTTGCGCATCTGTGCCTTCGCGAGGTATTCCGCGTTGCCGCCGAGCATGATGTCGGTACCGCGGCCCGCCATGTTCGTGGAGATCGTCACGGCGCCGGGCTTGCCTGCCTGTGCGACGATGTCCGCTTCGATTTCATAGTATTTCGCATTCAGGACAGTGTGCGGGATGCCCGTTGCCTTCAGCTTCTTCGAAAGCTCCTCGGACTTCTCGACCGACACGGTGCCGACGAGGACGGGCTGTCCCTTTTCGTGGCACTCGACGATCTGGTTGATGATCGCGCGGTCCTTCCCCGCCTTGGTCTTGTACACCACGTCCGGATGGTCCTCGCGGATCATCGGGCGGTTCGTCGGGACCTCCACGACGTCGAGGTTGTAGATCTCGCGGAATTCGTTCTCCTCGGACAGGGCCGTGCCCGTCATGCCGGAGAGCTTCTTGTACATGCGGAAGTAGTTCTGGAAGGTGATG
>CACZSA010000034.1 GCA_902783705.1 uncultured Ruminococcus sp. | reverse complement strand
CGGGTGATTGACAAGAGGGCCCGGCCTGAGGGTCCTCTTGTCCGCCAGCCGCGCAGGCGAAAAAAACAATCGACTTGGTCGATCCCATATCCGCAAGCGTCAGCGCGCAAGCCGAAAGAACATAGAAAAAGCGCGTATCACGGGGAAAAGATACGCGCCATGCTATATTCCTTTATCGCGCCTTCATATTCGCTTCCGCGAGACGGCGCATCAGCAGATACACATTGTCCTTCGCGTCCTTGTCGAGCGTCGCGTACTGCCGGATCATCGCCGCGGCCTTCGACGCGAACGCCACCGGATCATTCAGCGACAGATCGCTGACCGTCTTCGCGCCCGTCGATTCCAGCAGGCCGAAGATCGTCTCCGTGAATTTCCGCCGCTCCTCCGCCGGGATGCCGTCCAGCCATTCCGCGAGTACCTCGTTGTGCCGCTTGCCCTCCGGCGACAGCTCGTCGAGATGCGAGAAGCGCGGGCCGAGCACCTGCCACGAGAACGGATCGTGCTGCATCAGGCCGTTTTTCACCGTGCTCTCGATCACCTCGTAGCGGCCGTTGTGCCCGAGCAGCATCCCAATCACCGAGGACTGCGGCACGATCGTCGTCACCCGCTCCTGCGCCGCCGCGAACTCGGGCGACTCGATGATCTCCCGGATGAACCCCGGCCCGTCGTTCGACCAGACCTGCACGATCCGGTCCGCGATCACCCGGGGCGCATAGGCCGCCGCGTACACCGCGAGATTGCCGCCCTTCGAATGCCCGCCCACCCGGATCGGGCCGCTGTAATAGGACGCCGTCTCGCACAGATACTCCGCCGCCAGCTCCTGCGACTTCACCGGATGCGAAAAGCTCAGGTGAAAGTCCTCCCGCCAGCCGAGGAGCGTGTCGTCCGTGCCGCGGTAGGCCACGAAGAGCGAATCGTCCGGCAGAATGAACGTCACCGCGCTGAACTGCACGACCTCCTCCTCGTTGTGGATGTTCCGGAAGGCCGCCGCATAGGTGTCGCGGAAACGGACCGAGGCCGCCGCCTTCGCAAACGTGTCGTTCACAAAGGCCGGGATCACCTCGCCGAAATCCTCGCCCTCCGGAAACCGTTCGCGGAATCGGGCGTAGCACTCCGAGAGCTTCACCGGGGCGTCGAGCGGATCGGGGGACACGATCCCGGAGTAATCGATGAAGGAAAGCATCGCGAGGATGAGGTTGTCGACCTCGTTGAACGGGGACGCCGCAATCGTCAGATCCCCGCGCCAGTCGAGATAGTCGTTGATATTGGGCATAAGAAGCTCCGTTTCTGCGGGAAGAATCCGCAAAAATCCGGCATCCGGATTTCAGAATCGTTTTCAGAAATATTATACATCCGATCGATCCCGCTTGCAAGGGGCGGGAGATGAAGTTTCCGTGAAAAACCGTTCATTTTCGGGAAATGAGGTGCATGCAATGGAAGAGCGTGAACTGACGGCGCGGATCAAGGGCGGCTGCCCGTCCGGTCTCTATTTCTTTTACGGCGACGAGGACTTCACGAAGAACCGCCGCGCCGCGGAACTCCGGAAGGCCGCCGCGGGAGACGATCCCTCCTTCGCCGCCTTCAACGCGATCGACCTCTTTTTCGGCGAGGGCGAGCTCGATCTCGGCGCGATCCGGGACGCCGTCTCCTCCCCGCCGCTCATGTCGCCCTTCAAGTGCGTGACGGTCTCACATTCCGCCCTCGATTCGCTCAAGGAGAAGGATCGCACGGCCCTGCTCGACCTGCTCAGATCCTTCGCGGGCGCGGTCCCGGACACGGCCCTCGTCGTCAAGGCCACGTCGGACGGCTTCGATCCCGGCACGAAGAAGAAGCCGTCGGCCTTCCTGCGCGAGGCGATGAAATTCATGGACTGCGTCGAATTCCCCTACGAGACCGAAAGCCGCCTCGGACGCTGGATGGAGCGGCACTTCGCGGAATACGGCCTCACGGCGGGCCCCGGCGCGATCCAGCGGATCCTCGACGCTGCCGGGCACAGCATGTACCGCCTCGAGGGCGAGGTCTCAAAGATCGGCGCGTACGCGGCTGCACGGGGGGCGGATTCCGTGACCGTCGACGACGTGAACGCCTGCATCGCGCGGACCGAGGAGGAGGACGCCTTCGCACTCGCCAACGCCGTCCTCGCGGGGGACACGGCGGAAGCCCTGCGGATCCTGAACCTGAAAAAGGGCCGCCGGGAGGAGCCGTCCTACGTCCTCGCGCAGGTGACCAAGGCGATCGCCGACCTCGAAACGGCCTCCCTCTTCGCGGCGGAGGGACGGGACCGGATCGATTTCGCGCGGACGATGAAGATGAACGAATACCGGGCGGGGCTTTATTACCGGGCGGCGTCGCAGGCGTCTCCGAAGCGGCTGGCGGCCCTGACCGAAGCGGCGGTGGCGGCGGACCGTGCGATGAAGACGGGCGCCTCCGGCTATCTCCCGATCGAGCGGCTGATCTGCTCGCAGTCGGCTCCGGCACAGGCCGCGGGAGGCGCGCGATGATCCGGCTGAACATCCCCGTGATCGTCGAGGGGAAGTACGACAAGGCGCGGCTCTCGGGCATCGTCGACGGCGTGATCCTCCCGACGGACGGCTTTGCGGTCTTCAACAACGCGGAGCGGCGCGCGCTGATCCGGCGTCTCGGCAGCCGCGGGGTGATCCTGCTCTGCGACAGCGACGGCGGCGGGCACCTGATCCGCTCCCATCTGCGCGGGATGCTCGGCGGGATCGCGGTGTATGACCTCTATACCCCGGCGATCCGCGGCAAGGAGCGTCGGAAGGCGCAGGCGTCGCGGGCCGGGATCCTCGGCGTCGAGGGCGTCCCGAACGACATCCTCGAGGGCATCTTCCGCGCCTTCCTCGCCGAGCATCCGGAATTCGACGCGGACGCGGACACCTCCCCCTCCCCGGACAGACCCCCGCGTGCGCCCGTGACCTCCGCCCTCCTCTATGATCTCGGTCTGAACGGTCAGCCGGACTCCGCGTCGCGCCGTTCCCGGGCGGCTGAGGCCCTCGGACTCCCCCCCGGCATGAGCGCGAAGGCCTTCCGCGAGGCGGCGGACCTGATCGCGG
>CACZSA010000033.1 GCA_902783705.1 uncultured Ruminococcus sp. | reverse complement strand
CTTGGGTATTCCGGACTCTGCGGAGTCCGGGTCAGGGCGTTGCCCCGACACCCCACCACCTTTTGAAAAAGGTGGACGAAAACTTTTGGACTGTTTTGCGTCAGCCCCCTTTTTTGTCCTGCCCGGAATTTATTCCTCCCCGTCCCGGACGGCGCGGAGCTTCTTTCCGGAGTAGTCCGCCGCGACCTGCTCGCCGGGCTTGAGGATCAGGAACTCCTCGTCGTTCCACGTCCCGTCCGTCATCATGCGCAGCATCCGGATGTCCCCGTCGAGCTCGCGCAGGCGCCAGTTCTTGCGCTCCGCCTCTTCCTTCGCGCGCCGGAGATTGTCCGGGGAATCGTGGACGTCCGAATGGATATAGCCGAGGGTCGAGTAGTTCTTCTCCCAGCTCGATTCGATCTCGATGAGGTAGTCCGCGTTGTCCTCACCGAATTTCTCCGCGTATTCGAGCCATCTGCGCCGCTTGAAATCGTCGCTGTCGAAGAGCCGCGCGCTCTGCTCGAGCCATCCGCTGTTGAGCCAGTATGCGCCCTTCGCGTCGGCGAATTCCTTCAGATACCGCTCCTGCGAGCCCATGAAGAGCGCGATGCAGTCGTCCGTGCGCGGGATGACGATCGGGATGTCGCGGCACCGGATCCCGACGACCGCCTTGGAACAGAGCCCGTAACCGAGGACGATCGCGTCCGGGCGGTATTCGAGCTCCCGCGTCTCCAGCTGATTGTACAGCTCGTCGACCGCCCCGATGAGGCGCGCGCAGAGCTGATCCGGCGTGTTGTGCAGGCCGCGCCCGACCCACGTCAGGTCGACCTGATTCTCGCTGGTTGCCGCCAGATACCCGAGCTCGCGCTCGAAGATCCGGCACGCGATGATGTGTATGCGCATGGCTTATCCCTCCCGGAAGAGCATCGGCAGAAAGTCCCGGATGCACCTGCGCCAGACGCTCCAGTCGTGCCCGCCGGGGAAGGTGCGCCGGATCGATGCGATCCCTTTCTCTTTCAGGAGCGCGTCGTCGTGCTCGAAGCTGCCGAAGAACTGGTCCTCGGTCCCCATCGCGCGGTAGAAGACGCGGAAGGACGCGGCGAACTGTGCGGGATCGTCGAGGAGGGCGAGGTGCGGCTCCTGGGCTCCTCCGCGCGGGAGGCTCAGGAATCCGCTGAACAGGCCCGCGTAGCCGAAGAGATCCGGGTGGGTGAGCGTCGTCGTGCTCGTCTGATAGCTCCCCATGCTCAGCCCCGCCATCGCCCGGCTCCACTTGTCCGTCCGAACGGGGAAGCGCGCCTCGATGAAGGGGATGAGGTCGTGCAGCATGAATTCCGGGTACAGGGCGCGGCCCATCGGCTCCCGATCCGGCGCGCGCATCATGCCGTTGCCCATGACGATGAGCATCGGCTCGATCTGCCCGGCGGCGAGGAGGCGGTCCGCGATCCGTCCGACGTGGCCCTGATGGACCCATCCGGTCTCGTTCTCGCCGTAGCCGTGCTGGAGGTAGAGGGCGGGATACTTTTTCGCGGGATCGAAGTCCGCGGGCGTCCAGACGAGGGCGATCTCATGCTTGCCCGTGACCGCGGAGGGGACGTAGAGGCGGGTGACGGCGCCGTGCGGGACGTCCTCGAGCGCGTCCCAGTCCTCCTCGCCCGGCACCGGGATATCCACGAAGTGCATCGGACGCGAGCAGCCGTAGCCGATCGGGAGGTACGGATCGATCACGTCCGCGCCGTCGACCTTCAGGAAGAAATACTTGAAGCCGCGCCCGAGATCGGCGGTGCACTCCCACATACCGTCCCCAGCGGGGGAAAGCGGCGTGACGGCGCCGAACTGGTCGATCTCGACCGTATGGGCATTCGGGAATTTGAGGCGGAAGAAGACGGTCCCGTCCTCGTTGACGCGGAAGCACTGGTCGCCGTCGCGGCCCGGTTCTCCGGCATAGGGATCAAAGGAGACGGCGGTATCGAGCGGTCTGGAAGATACGGACATGATTGGCTCCTTTCTGATTGCGGGTTTCACTCTTTCGGTTTTTCTCGTCGTTCCTATTATAGTACGGACGCGCGGAAAAATCAATGGGGCAGAGCGTCTCCTGCCTGTTCGGAGGGGGAGTTTTTTGTGAAAATCACTATAATTAGTGACGACAGCACAGGACACCCCCTGCTATAATAGAAGCAGAATCGCTGTATTTCCATCTGATTCGGTTACACAGGAGGCAGATCATGAAAAAACGCATTGCATGGCTTCTCGCCGCGGCTCTTCTTCTGATCCCCGTCCTCTGTGCCTGCGACGGCGCGGACGCGGTGACGACCGACTACATCTACTTCAAAAACGACACGGGCTACAAGGCCCCGGGCTTCTATCTCAGCACCGCCGAGGAAGAAGAATGGGGCGAGAAGCTCAACTGGGGCGAGTTCGTCGGCGTCGGCGGGCGGATCCACATCAACGTCGAAAAGCTCGTGAACGGAGCGGGTCAGTACGACGTCGGCGCGATCGACGAACGCGGCCTCAACTATGAGGTCTACGACGTTGACCTCGCGCCGGGGGACGTCATCTCCCTGCGCGCCGAGGACGCACCGCCGTCTGCGTCGTCACGCACATCGCGGGCGGCGAGGACACCTACTACGGCTACGCTTACTACGAAGAGGACGACCTCGACTGGTGAGCCATGCCCGCCGGGCGTCTCCGATCATCGGGGATCCCGGCGTTTTTTCATGCTTTTTCCTCGATCCTGTTGACTTCGTACTCGCGGAAGATTACAATAAGTATAGAAATTCAGCGTGGGGAGAGATCGGATCGATGAAAAGAATGCTGTGCGGCTTATTGGCCTGTCTTCTGCTGACAGTCCCGTCCTGCGGGAAAACCGGCACGGGCGGAGGCGCCGCGGATACAGGCGAAAATCCCCCCGCTGCGGTCACGGAGGAGCAGAGTATGCAGGACACGCGCGAGGAAAACACAGAGGAGATCCTGACGCCGGAGGAGCCGGAGACGGAGAAGACCGAGGCTCCCGCGCCCGAGCCGCCGAAGGAGCCGGAAGCCGCCAAGCGGCAGGTGAAGGTCGAGGTCTACGACTTTGACGAGGCGGCGAAGAGCGCGCATCAGGTGGCGGAGGGCGAGGTCTACGGCGTGCGGTGCCGGGTCACGGCTCCCTTCGACCGCTTCTCGTACTGCGTCCCTACGTGGACCCAGAAGACCTCCGCGGCAACCTTGTCCCTCTACGTCTGGAACGACGATTATGACGCCATGCTCGCGGCGGGCCCGGCGGTCTCGAAGCGGTTTGAGAATCTCGTCGACTGTGCGACCGACCGCGTGACCTTCGACGAGATGCCGGCGGGCGACTATCTCTTCGCCATCGAGGACACGAAGGGCCCGGCGGGGACGTGGGTCTTCCCGGGGAACGTATCGAAGGGCTTCATTTTCAACAGCGGCCTGTTCACCGAGGGCGATCTCCAGCTCGAGATCGGCTTCACGGAAAAGCGGGACGAATACTTTGAGGAGGTCAGCATGAACAGCGAAATCGACGGACTGCACACCCCGCCCGCGGAAGCGGTGCTTCCCGCGGACCACATTCTGAATACGCGCGACGCCATGCCCGACACATGGTCCCTTGTCGACCGGCTCGGGCGGGTCGCCTCCGGGAATGCCGAGACCGGAGACCCGAAGGAGGACAAGATCGTCGCGATGTTCTACTGGGACTGGCACAACACGGACAACGGCACGCCGCTCAACGTGACCGAGTTCATGAAGGAGCATCCCGACGCGCAGAACGATTACCACCATCCCGCATGGCCCGCCGGATCGATCCGCTACTTCTGGGACGAGCCCGTGTACGGGTACTACCTCACGACCGACGAATGGGTGATCCGGCGGCAGGCCGAGCTTCTCGCGGCGGCGGGCGTCGACGTCATCTTCATGGACAACACGAACGGGACCTTCACGTGGCGGAACAGCTATCTGAAGATCTACAAGGTCTTCTCCGAGGCGAAGGCCGACGGCGTGAACGTGCCGAAGATCTCATTCATGCTCCCCTTCGCGGCGGGGGACGACACGGCGGAGCAGCTGAAATCGCTCTACACCGACATCTACCGCCCGGGGCGGTATCAGGACCTCTGGTTCTACCTCGACGGCAAGCCGATGCTCATGGCCTACCGCGCCTCGCTGACGAAGAGGCGGAGCGACCCGCTCGAGGAGGAGATCTACAACTTCTTCACCTTCCGCGCGGGCGAGCCCGTCTACAACGCAGAGGACTATCACGCGAAGCGCGCGGGCACGGAACGCTGGGGCTGGCTCTCCACCACGCCGCAGGCGCTCTACTACAACGCCGCCGATCCGGACCGCGTCGAGATGACGACCGTCGGCGTCGCGCAGAACTGGTCCGCCGAAAAGGGCCTGACCGCGATGAACGGCGAGCACATCTTCGGGCGGCACTACACCTCGAAGGGGTATGACGAGCGTCCGGACGCCAAGCTCCGGGGCGCGAACTTCGACGAGCAGTGGGAATTCGCGCTCTCGAAGGACCCGCGGATCGTCTTTGTCACCGGCTGGAACGAATGGAACGCCGGGCGGTACGAATCGTGGCCTCCGACGCCCGCCGCCGTGGAGAACGCCTTCCCGGACGAATTCGACGAGACGTACAGCCGGGACATCGAGCCGACGCGCGGCGACCTCGGGGACAACTACTACTGCCAGCTCGTCGACTGGGTGCGCAGATTCAAGGGCGCGCGGGAAGTGCCCCTCGCCTCCGCGCCGAAGGAGATCGATCTCTCTGCCGATCCCGCCGTCGAATGGGCGGACGTCGGACCGGAGTACATCGCCTATCCGAACAATACCGGTGACCGTGACGCGGCGGGCTACGGCGGCACGAGGCTGACCGACACGAGCGGGCGGAACGATATCGTCGGGGCGAAGGCCGCGCGGGACGGGGCGCAGAATTATTATTTCCTCGTCGAATGTGCCGCTGACATCACGCCGTACACCGACCCGAGGTGGATGCGGCTCTATCTCCGCACCGAGGGCCGCGGCTGGGAGGGCTTCGACTACGTCGTCAACCGGACAGCGCCGTCGGCGGAGAAGGCCGTCCTCGAGCGCTACACCGGGGCGGAAGACGCGACGGAGACCGTCGGCGAGGTCGATTACAGGGTGACGGGGCACTACCTCGTGATCCGGATCCCGTGCGCGCTGCTCGGCATGAGCGGGGCGGGCAGCCTGGAGTTCAAATGGGCGGACAACGTGGAGGACGGCGACTTCCTGAACTTCTACGCACAGGGCGACACGGCCCCGACCGGACGGTTCATGTACGCATACCGGGTGGAATAAGCTCCCCCGCAAAAATCGAATATCAAAACGGAGGTCAACCCATGAAAAAGAGTATCGCAACCCTTCTTCTCGCGGCAATCCTTCTTGCATCCATGCCCGCATGCTCCTCGCGCGGGGAGGAAAACACGGCGCAGAACCCGACGGCGGACGCGGCGGGTCAGATCGAAGCCGAGGCGGAGCCCGAAACCGATCCGTTCGACTATGCGCGCGGGAAGTCCGCCGAGATCCCGGAGGCCGATTTCGCCGGCGCGGATTTCGGCATCACGGCGCAGGCGGCGACCGGAAACTCCGAGGCGGAGATCTGGGTCGAGGAGCTCACGGGCGACGTGGTCAACGACGCGGTCTACAACCGGAACCTCGCCGTGAACGATCGCTTCAACTGTACGATCTCCCTCACGCCCGGCGATGTGAACGGCATCGTGCGGCAGGAGGTGACCTCGGGCGACGAGAGCTATAAGCTCGCTTTCCCGAACATGGCGACAGCGGCGTCGATGGCGCAGGCCGGGTATCTCATGAACTACATGAACCTCGACAATCTCAACCTGACCGAGGCGTGGTGGGACCAGGGGACGCTCGCCATGCAGATCGGCGGCAAGGTCTTCTTCATGAACGGCGACGTCAACTTCCTCGACAACGACGTCACCTACATCCAGCTCTTCAACAAGCAGCTGATCGCGGACATGGGGCTCGACGTCCCCTATGATCTCGTGCGCGAGGGGAAGTGGACGATCGACGCCTTCCGCGAAATGTGCCTGAACGTGACGACGGACCTCGACGGCGACGGCGCGTACACCGACCGGGACCGCTACGGGTACGTCACGACGAACGAGGGCCCCTGCACCTTCTTCTACGGCTCCGGGCTGACGCTCATCGACTATGACGCGGACGGACTCCCCGTGCTGAATATCGACATGGATAAGACCGTCTCCGCGCTCGAGAAGGTCGTGAAGATCGTCTCCGAGGACAACATCACCCGCATCCCCTCAAACGTCGCGACGGGCAAGACCATGTTCATGGAGGACCGGGTCCTCTTCTACGGCGAGGTGCTCAGCTACATCGTGAACGTGCGCGAGATGGAGACGGCGTTCGGCGTACTTCCGATCCCGAAATACGACGAAGCGCAGGAGAAGTACTACACCTACTGCAACGCGATCTCCTCGACGGCGTGCGTCCCGCGGATCCCGGCGGACTTCGGCATGATCACCTCGGTCCTCGAGGCCATGGCGATCGAATCCTTCATTCAGGTGACGCCCGCGTACTACGACATCGCGCTCACCCGGAAATACGCCCGCGACGACGCGTCGTCCGAGATGCTCGACATCGCGCTCGCCAATCGCGTCTACGACATCGGGCGCTTCTATTCCCAGCTCGGGATCGGCGATATTTTCCAGACGCTCGCGGCGCAGGGATCGACGGACTTCGCCTCCTCGTTCGCGAAGCGCGAAAAGGCCGCCCTCAAGATGCTCGAGCGGCTGATCAAGGACTTTGACGGGATCGAATGATTCCGCATTCTGACTCCGGAGGACAATCACCATGAAAAACGCGATCCACATGCTCCAGTCGGTGACCGACACGATCTGCAACAGCTTTCTCATCACGACGGAGGACGGATTTGTCATCGCGATCGACGGCGGCTATGAGGCCGAGACCGATCACTTCCTCGACTATCTGAAAAATCTGACGGGGCAGGAGCGTCCGCGCATCGACGCGTGGTTTCTCACCCATCCGCACGACGACCACCTGAACAATTTCTTCGAGATCATGGAGCACCGTCCGGAGGCCGTCGACGTCCGCACGGTCTACCTCAACTTCCCCTCGAAGGGCTTTTTCGAGGGCGAGGTCGGACGGGACGACTCCGCCGCCGGGACGATGGACGACTTCTACCGCGTTCTGCCGCGCTTTGCGGACCGGATGCGGATCCTCTCCGGCGGGGACACGCTCGACATCGGCGCAGCGCACATCCGCGTGCTCTATTCGCAGGACTTTGAGATCAAAGACTGCAACAATTCCTCCCTTGTGTTCCGAATGGACCTCGGCGGGCACAGCGCGCTCTTCACCGGGGACTGCGGCGCCGAGGCGGGGGAGAAGATCCTGCGCCTCTGGGGAGAGAGCGGGATCCTCGACTGCGAGATCTGCCAGATGGCCCATCACGGGCAGAACGGCTGCGCGCGCTCCTTTTATGAGGCCGTGAGACCTCAGATCTGCCTCTGGCCGACGCCCTCGTGGCTCTGGACGAATCAAGACGGGAACGGTCCCTTCAGGACGCTCGAGACGCGCCGCTGGATGGAGGAGCTCGGCGTCCGGCAGAACCTCGTCAACAAGGACGGGGATCAGGTCGTGACGCTCGACTGATGCCGGAACAACAGAACAGCCCGGGGAGTGACCTTCGGGCTGTTCTTTTTCGCGTGTTATTTCTCCGATCCGGGGAGGCGGAGCTTCACGGATTTGATCCTCTCGGCGAATTTGCAGAGATCGGGGTGGCCTTCGGGCGTCGCGGGAATCGGCTCCCCGGTGAGGAGGGCGGCGATCACCCGGCGGTGGATCCCGATAAAGATGCCGAGGGTGAGGCAGAAGAGCGCGAGGCATACGGTGCCGATCACACGGCGGCGCGCGCGTCTCTTTCTCTTGCGGATGACGGCACGGACCGCGGCGTCGGCGATGGGTTTCTTTTTCATATCGTTCCTCCGATGTTTTTCTTTGATCCCATTATAGTGGATTCGGACGCCCAAGTCAAGCGGGTCCCGCCGAAAAAGCGTCCAGGGGATGAAAAATCGCTGTTTAATAAAAGCCTTCATGAATAACAGACTATTGAAACCGGCGGCGCGATGTGATATAATAAGGCAAAATCCATCTATAATCTGCCACAGGAGGCAAAACATGACCCATACCGTACGGCGGATCGCCGCCCTCCTCCTCACCGCCCTCCTCCTCGCACCCGCGCTCCTCTCCTGCTCCGAAAAGACGGAGAACGCGGCGTCCGACGACCCGACCTCCACCCCCGCGCAGACCGAGGTCCAGCCGACCGCCGACGCCGAGGTCCCCGCGGAGGATGAGCCCGAGATCGTCGCGGACGATCTGCCCGAGAAGGATTACGAAGGCTTCTCCTTCAACATCTACACCCGCTCGAACACCACGCACTACGCCTTCCTCACCGAGGAGATGACGGGCGAGGTGCTGAACGACGCGATCTATGAGCGGAACACGCAAATCGCCGACCGCTTCAACGTCGCGTTCACGGAGACGGTCTACTCCGACGAGAACATGGCGCAGACCAACGTCACGTCCGGCGACGACACCTTCTCCCTTATGAACGTCCGCTGCACCGCCGCCAACAACATGGCGCAGAAGGCCCTGTGCTACGACATCGGAAAGCTCCAGTACATCGACCTCTCGAAGCCCTACTGGGACGACGAGCTGACCCGCAGCATCGCCGTCGGGGCGAGCGATTTCACGGCGATCGGCGCGGCGAACCTCACGACGATCGACTTCATGAACGTGATGCTCTTCAACAAGAACCTGCACGAGCAGTATCAGATGGACAGCATCTACGACCTCGTGCGCGAGGGGAAGTGGACGTTCGACCGCTTCGGCGAGATGGCCTCCGCCGCGACGCAGGACCTCAACGGCGACGGCGCCTTCGACAAGAACGACCAGTGGGGCGTCCTCGGCGTATCGAAGTATCTGCACTGCTCCTTCCTTCCGGCGGGCGGCGCGTGGTACATCAAGAAGGATGAGAACAACCTGCCCGTGTTCGAGATGGCCTCCGACGAGCATTTCGTCGACGTCTTCGAGAAGACCTTCGCCGTCCTGAACGACAACAACGCGTGGTACAACACGACCGACAGCTCGAACGAGGCGACGGAATACCACAGCATGTTCCGCGCCAATCAGGGCCTGTTCCTGGTCACGCTGTTCTACTACATCGAATCGCTCCGTGACATGGACTACGATTTCGGCATCGTGCCGTTCCCGAAATACGATGAGGCGCAGGCGGACTATTACACCCGCATCTCCTTCTTCGATACCTCGATCATCCCCGTCACCGTGCCGGACAGCGAGATGTCCTCGATCATCCTTGAGGCGCTTACCTGCGCGTCGTTCAACTCCGTGATCCCGGCGTACAAGGACATCGCGCTGAAATCGAAATTTGCCCGCGACGAGGATTCCTCCGAGATGATCGACGTCATCATGGAGCACCGGATCGTGGACTTCGGCGATTCCTTCCTCGTCGATTCCATCCGCGACAGTTTTGTGTACCAGATGTTCTACAACAACAATCACGACCTCGCCTCCGCCGTGAAGAGCCACACGAAGATGGTCGAAAAGCTCCTCGACAAGATGGTCAAGGCGTACCTCGAAGGGGAAGGCTGAGCTTTCCGGAAAACCATTCATAAAAAAGAGAACCGAATTCCTGCGGGATTCCGGTTCTCTTTTTTGGCTTGAATCAGTTCTCCCTTGCCCTTGCCTCGTCGACGAACGCCTGCGGGATGGCCTCGGTGTTCGAGACGACGACGTTTGAGCGCGCGGTTGCGAAGCGGATGGCCTCGTCGATGTCTCCCTTTTCCATGTAGCGGTGCAGGAACGACGCGCCGAAGCAGTCGCCCGCGCCGACGGTGGAGACGACCGGGACGTCCTCGGGCTTCCCGGAGAGGTGCGCCGCGCCGCCTGCATAGTCATAGACCGCCGAGCCGTCCGCGCCGAGGGTGTAGACGAGCAGGCGGATGTTCGGGAACGCCCTGTGTACGGCCTCCTCGAAGGGCAGGGCGCCGTCCGTCAGGCCGCAGTCGGAGAAGAAATGCGCCTCCTCGCGGCTGATCTTGACGATGGTCGCGCGCTCCATGCAGAGGGCGAGCGAATCGCGGTCCCAGCAGCCCTCGCGGATGTTCACGTCGCAGAAGATCTCGGGGAACGAGACGGTGTCGAGGATCGCATGCACGGACGCACGGGAGACCGGGGCGCGCTGGGCCAGCGTGTTGAAGTAGAAGACGCCGAACTGCTCCTCCGCGATCCGGGCGATGTCCCGGCTGTCGAGGCGGATATCGTCGTAGGCGACGTCCGTCAGCACACGGTAGGAGGGAACGCCTCCCTCGCCGAGCGTGACGATGCACTGTCCGGTCGGGCGGTCGGATTCGCGGACAAAATCGCAGCGGATGCCGTATTCCCGCATGCTCTTCGCGGCCGCGTCACCGAGCTCATCCCGTCCGAGCCCGGTGACGAGATACGCTTCGTCGCCGAGCAGGGCCAGATTGGCGCAGAAATTGAGGGGAGCGCCGCCGAGGGTGCTCTTCGCGGGATAGACATCCCAGATGGTCTCGCCGAAAACGAGGATTTTCATGAGGACTCCTTTCGCGCCCGCCCGTTCCGCCGAGCGGCGCAGTTCATGGATAAAATGACAGAATCGAACCGGGAGGCGGTGGAGATCAGTACGTCTCCCCGCGCTCCACGGCGGTTTTGAGGTAATCGAAGAAGGTGAAGGGATCGAGCAGCTCGACGTCCGGGACGAGGCGGCGCAGCTCTGCGAGGAGGCGGTCGTGATCCGTCGGACTGTAGAGGATCGTGCGGAAGACGTGGAACCGCTTCCCGGGATGGGCCGCCCGCATCCAGTCCGCCGCCGTCCGGGCCGCCTTTGCCGGATCGGTGTGCTCGACGGCGATATCGCAGGTGTGCGGGAGGAAGGGCACGCCGTTCACGATCGAGGCGGGGTCCCCGGCTCCGAGATACGCGACGCCGCCCTTCGCAAAGCGCGTGAGGTCGTATTTCTGCCGCGCGTCGAGCGGATGGACGCCGTTGATCACGAATCCGATGTGCGAGAGGTCGAACCGCTCGAAATACGGAAGGCTGTGTGCGGCGTTCGCCTCCGCGCCGGAGGGCAGGTCGGAGTGGATGCGCGGGGGATAGAGCAGGCGGGGATTGTTGTAGCCCGCGCCGGAGTCTCCCGCGGCGAAATAGTCCCGGTCGGTGAAGTTCCGGTACACATAATCGAACGCCATCGGGATGCGGTCCGCGAGGTTCGGATTGAAGCACCACATGAGGGGATTCTTCCCGAGGGCCGGATCCGCTGCCCAGCGCGGGATGAAGCGGGCGGTCCATGCGGCGGCGTCGTAGTCCCCGACGTAGAAGAGGACGTAGGTCTTCTCCGGATCATAGCCTTCGGCGGGCGGTGCGGGCTTTCGGTTCTCGTAGCGCGGGCGGAGGGGATAGTGCGTCCAGACGGAGGCGTTCCCGAGCCCGCAGTATCCGGCGGCGTCCGCGTCCTTCACGCAGTTGTAGGCCGAGAAGATCTCCGTCAGCCGCCATTCCGCCTCGACCGGCTCGTGACGCCCGCGTCCGCCGTGGGTCGTGTATTTCACATGCCACGGATTGAACCCGCAGACCGTGACGATCTTCTCCCCGCCGCTCTTGTCGTACTCTGCCCGCAGGATGCGCTTCATCACGGCGAGGTCGCAGCCGGGCGTCTGGGCAGGATCGTCGCAGGGGGCCTCGTCGTCGAACGCGAAGAGATCGAACACGAACGCGCGCTTCGAGATGGCGTAGTCCATGTTCGGCACGAAGGCGTTCCCGAGATCGGGATAATACGGACGGTCCGCCGCCCAGCTCGCGCCGTCGAGGGTGAAGAAGAGCAGGTCGTCCGCCGTCTCGCGCATGCAGCGATTCATCGCCCAGACGTACGCGTCGCACTTTGCCGATCCGGTCGAGGGCTCGTCAGTCTGCCAGACGGTCCCGCGCCCGTCGAAGCGGCCCGTGAGATCGAGGCGGACCTCGGCCCCGGTGCGCGCGCGGATCACATCGAGCGCCCGGCTGCCCGCACGGACGGGGAGGAGCCCCTCGCAGCCGCAGACCGTCGTCGCCGCGTTGAGGGTGGCGGGCACGGCGGGATCCCAGAGGATCAGGCCGCACGTCCGGATCTCTTCGGCAAAGCGGACGAGGAGCGCGTCGAAGGTGTCGATGGTCTCCATGGGCTCGTCCTCGAGAAAATTGCCCGGCGCCCGGCACCAGTCGAGCCAGAAGCGGTCGTGCGCCTCCCATTCGAGGAAGAGGACGGGGCGGGCGCGGTTGAGAAGCCCCTCGAGGCACGCGGCGAAGCGGAAGAGATCATAGCGGAGGACGGTGTCGTCCCCGAGGCGCTCGAGCGCGGGCGAAACAAGCAGGTTCAGCATGATGGCCTCCCGAAATCCGGTCGTTCTCTTCTCATTATACCGGATCGGAGCCGAACTGTCAAGCCGGACGGGGGGAGATACGCGGCTCCGGAGAAGAAAAACGCCGCGCACGCTTGCAAGGGAGGCGCGGATGGTGTATAATAAAGAAAAAACATCACCGAAAGGCGGACACATGAAAAAGACAGTTCTCAGAAAATACGCGCGCCTCATCGCCGAGGCGGGCGTCAACGTACAGCGCGGGCAGGAGGTCTTCATCGTCGCGGGCCTCGATCAGCCGGAATTCGTGAAGATGGTCGCCGAGGAGTGCTACAAGCTCGGCGCGGCCCGCGTGACGGTCGACTGGGATTACCAGCCCCTCTCGAAGGTCGACAACAAATACTGCACGGTCGAGACGCTCGGCACGCTCACGAACTACCAGAAGGCGCGCTGGGAATACTACGTCGAGAAGATCCCCTGCCGCATCTACCTCGATTCGGACGATCCGGACGGACTCCGCGGCGTCGATCAGGACAAGATGCTCCGGGCTCAGCAGATGCGCTATCCCCTCATCAAGGGATACCGCGACGCGCTCGAGAACAAATATCAGTGGTGCATCGCGGCGGTCCCGGGTCCGGCCTGGGCGAAGAAGCTCTTCCCGGAGCTCACCGTGCATCAGGCGGTGGAGAAGCTCTGGGAGGCGATCCTCTCGACGAGCCGCGTGACGGACGATCCGGTCGCCGCGTGGGAGCAGCACAACGCCGATCTGCACGCGCGCTGCGAGCACCTCAACAGCCTCGGCATCGAAAAGCTCCACTACACCGCGTCGAGCGGCACGGACCTCACCGTCGGCATGATCCCCGAGGCGGAGTTCAAGGGCGGCGGCGACACGAGCCTGCAGGGCATCTTCTTCAACCCGAACATCCCGACCGAGGAGTGCTTCATCTCCCCGATGCGCGGGCAGGCGGAGGGCATCGTCTACGCCTCCATGCCGCTCAGCCGCGAGGGCCAGCTGATCGAGAACTTCTGGATCCGGTTCCACGAGGGACGCGCCGTCGAATGGCACGCCGAGCGGAACGAACAGCTCCTGAAGAACATCATCACGGCGGACGAGGGCGCGGCGTATCTCGGCGAATGCGCGCTCGTGCCGTTCGACTCCCCGATCCAGAACACCGGGCTCCTCTTCTACAACACCCTCTTCGACGAGAACGCGGCCTGCCATCTCGCCCTCGGTATGGGATTCGCCGACACGATCAAGGGATTTGAGAACAAGACGCTCGAGGAATGCCGCGCGCTCGGGATCAACGATTCGATGGTCCACGTCGACTTCATGATCGGTACGGCGGACCTCTCGATCGACGCGGTCACGAAGTCCGGCGAGGTCGTCCCCGTCTTCCGCAACGGCAACTGGGCGTTCTGACGGTGAAACGAGGATTCTGAAAAATGACCATCAAGCACGGACAAACCCTCGCATCCCTCCTCCTCGCGCTCTGCCTCCTCGGGAGCGGATGCGGCAGGGAGGGCGGCGCGACCCCGGAGACACAGACGGCACAGGAAGCCGATAAAGCCGTAAATACCGCGGACAACACGCAGACGAACGAATCAGAAAACGAATCGGAAGGAGAAGAGAATATGGAAAACCTCGAAACCGCCCCGGATCTGGATTCCATGACGACCCTCGAGCGCGCGGCGTATCTCGAAGGAGAGCTCTGGGGAGCGTACAGCCTTGCCCAGCGCGAGGACGAAGCGCGTATAGCCGAGGACAAGGCGAAGGCGATCGAATACGGCGGCGTCACGATGAAATACGGCATGAAGATCGTCGGCGAGCCGGATGCAAACGGACTCTATCCGCTCTACATCGCCCTCCACGGCGGCGGATCGGACCCGACCGGGGAGATCAACAACGACCAGTGGCGTCAGATGGCGACCTACTATCTCGGCGGCGTGAGAAACGGCGTCTACGTCAACCCGCGTGCCGTCCGGGACACCTGGGACTGCCACTCGAACCCGGAATCCTATGTGTGCTATGACCGCCTGATCGAGAACATGATCCTGTTCCACAGCGTCGACCCGGACCGGGTATACATCCTCGGCTTCTCGGCGGGCGGCGACGGCGTCTATCAGATCACCCCGCGGATGACGGACCGCTTTGCCGCCGCGAACATGTCCGCCGGACACCCGAACGGCGTGCTGCTCGAGAACCTTTACAACATGCCCCTGCAGCTGCAGGTCGGGATCAACGACGACGCGTACGGGCGCAACAAGATGACGGCGCAGTACGACATCGTCCTCGGAAAGCTCCACGACAAATACGGCGGCGGGTACGAGCACAGAACGAACATCCACCTCGGACACGCCCACAACTTCGCGGACTACGACGATCTCAAGCACGAGATCGTCGAGGACGTCCGCGCGTACTTCCGCACAGGGGACGACACGAGCGTGAAGGTCCAGACGAGCGCGCTCCGGTTCCTCGACAGTTATACCCGCGATCCCCTGCCGGAGACGGTCGTGTGGAACCTCGGCGTGCGGGCGAAGATGCGGTCGGTCGAAAGCTTCTACTGGCTCTCCGCTCCCCAGACGGTCACCAAGGGGATCGTCACGGCCCGCGCCGACCGGGAGGCCAACCGGATCGAGATCACGACTGACGGGAGCGTGGACGGGGACATCTCGATCCTCCTCTCCGCCCGGATGTTCGACTTTGACCGTCCGATCACGGTATTCTATGACGGCGAGGCGCGCGAGTTCACGCCCGAGATCGACGAGGATGTCATGAAAGAGACGGTCGCTGAACGCGGCGATCCCTCCTACATCTTCGAGGACCGCGTGTCGATCTCCGAGCTGTTCGGGAACTGAAAAACATAAAGAAAGGGGCTGTCGCATCAACGCTCAGAGGTGGAGTAATGCGACAGCCCTATTTTGTATTTGAAACCGGGTTCCGGTTTTCAAATCCTTTCAGACAAAACATTGTCATTGCGAGGAACGAATTTCAGCAAGCTGAAACTCAGCTGACGTGGCAATCTCCCCAAACCGGGTGACGCAGGCAGAGAATTGGTGACAATATCATGCACAGCTTATCTGAAATTGTCACCCGGCTTCCATCCTGCTCCTTAATTTCGGAGAGATTGCCGGCGCAATAGACAGACTGAAGCTGGAACGTGAAGTCAACCAGCACCAGATTTGTTTTGCGACAGGCCCTGATTCTTTATCTTTCATCCCCATACCGGATCTCATACGTCCCATCGGCGAAATCGACCGTCACCTCGGTCCCGTCGGAGAACGTCGTCCGCTGGCGCGCGCGGTCATCGGAGAGGAATTCGTGATTCACCATCTTCTCCCGCGCGACGTGCAGATGCAGCTCTCGCACGATCTTCACCTGCCGGATGTTCTCCTCGAGCGCGTCGCCCTCGTCGTGGGTGGAGACATACGCCATCCCGCCGTTCAGAAGGCAGTGCAGGAATCCGGTCGTGCCCTCGGGGATCCCCCACGCGCCTGCGGGCATCATCCACGGGATCAGGACGCAGTCGTGATAGACCAGATTGAAGAGCGGGAGAGGCACCGCGACGTCGGCGGGATAGGGCGCCCAGTGACAGAACACGAGGCAGTCCATCGCCCAGTCGTTGACCTCCTCCGAGGAGGGGACGATCCCGTGCGCCGTGAGATAGCGGAAGCAGGACGCGCGGTACCGGAGGCATTCCCCGCGCGTCATCGGATGCCGCGGATTGGCGCATTCGTCGGCGTCGTTGCAGGTGAAGACGTCGAGATAGGCGGCGTCGAGCGGAATCCCGTGCGCGAGGAGCTCGGAGAAATTCCGCTTGACATAGGCCGGGGCGAGGCTCGCGCAGAGATAGCTCTGTTTCCCGCCCGCCCAGATCGCGTGGGTGTGGATCGATCCGTCCGGTGCCATGACGGCGTTGTCCTCGTCGTAGGTTCTGGCGCTGACGTAATAATCGCGGTACTGATCGTGGATCCCGAAGAGGTAGCCGAGCTCGTGCAGCGTGTCCCCGAGCGACTTCATCCCCTCCCAGCCGCCAAGCTCCTCGCAGGGCGGGAGATAATCGGGATGCCCGTTGTCGTATCCCGGCTGTCCCCATCCGTCCTGATGCAGGTAGAGCGATTCGACCCCAAGAGCATGCAGCATCCGGGCGCGCTCCTCCCAGAGGGAGAACGGGAAGAAGCTCTCGTTGTTCGACGGCTCCTCCCGGTCGTAGTAGCGCGATTCCGGCACGACGTGATTCTTCCCGGGCACATGCATCACGCACGCCCCGACGAGCCGGTCGACGTT
>CACZSA010000032.1 GCA_902783705.1 uncultured Ruminococcus sp. | reverse complement strand
GCCCGGGCGGTGTTTCCGTCCTCGGGACAGGGGCTCTTGACGACGGGGAGCGAGGCGGCACGAACCAGCGCGCGGATCTCGTATTCGCGGGCGTAGATCAGGGGACGGATCACCGAAATCCCGCGGTCCTCATATACTGTGACGGGCGAAAAGCTGCCGATGCGTCCGTCCTCGAGGAGGGAGAGCAGGAAAGTCTCCGCCGCGTCGTCGAGGTGGTGTCCGAGCGCGAGCTTTGTGCCGCCCATCGTCCTCACCGCGTCCGTGAGCGCGCCGCGCCGCATTTTCGCGCAGAGGGAGCATGGGTTTTTCTCCCGCCTCGCCTCGAACACGATCGGCGCGATCTCGGTCTTCACGATCCGGTACTCGACGCCGAGGTCCCGGCAGAAGTCCGCGACGGGCGTGAAGAGGCCGTCCGTGTCCGGAAATCCGAGATCGACGGAGACGCCCGCGACCTCGTAGGGGACGGGATAAAAGCGGCGCATGGCGGCGAGGGCGTACAGGAGCGCGGCGGAGTCCTTCCCTCCGCTCATGCCCACGACGACGAGGTCATCCGGCGCGATCATGCCGTAGTGCTGCGACGCCTTCCGGACATGCGAGAGCAGTTTTTCCAGTTCTTTCATAATGATCTTTCTGTTTTCAGAGAAAGCGGGGTATCCGGCCTTGAAAATTTACATCGACCAGGGACACAATCCCGAAAACCCGAACTCCGGCGCGGAGGGAAACGGCTTCCGCGAACAGGATCTCGTCTATGAGATCGGGCAAGAGACCGCCGCACGTCTCCGTGGGCTGGGCTTCGACGTCCGCCTTTCCCGACCGACGTCCGGGACACAGCTCGGCACGTCCGTCGCATCGTCGCTCGCCGCGCGGGTGAACGACGCGAACGAATGGGGCGCGGACTATTTCATCAGCCTGCACGCAAACTCGTCGGAGATCGCGTCGGCGTCGGGGACGGAGGCGTTCGTCTACCGCCGGGACAGCGCCGCGGAGGACCTTGCGGACGATCTCGTGCTCCGTGTCACGGAGGCGACGGGGCTCGAGGACCGCGGGGTGTTCGCCCGTCCGGGGCTGTATGTCCTCCGCAAGACGCGCATGCCCGCCGTGCTGATCGAGCTCGGCTTCGTCACGAACCGCCGCGACGCGGAACTCCTGGCGTACTCGCCGGGTCTCTTCGCCGCGGGGATCGCAAACGGGCTCCTGACCTATCTCGCGTCCGACTGACGGGGATCAGGATCCGTTCTTCTGCTTTTCGATCAGGTCCGGGCGTCGTTCGGCGGTGATGCGTTCGGACTGCTCCCGCCGCCATTTTTCGATGTTTGCGTGATGCCCGGAGAGCAGGACCTCGGGGACCTCGCGCCCGTGCCAGACGGGGGGACGGGTGTACTGCGGATATTCGAGCAGATTGTCCTCGAAGCTCTCCTTCTCATAACACTCCGGCAGGGCGAGGACGCCGTCGCAGAGTCTTCCCACCGCGTCCGCGACAAGGCAGGCCGGGAGCTCGCCGCCCGTGAGGACGAAATCCCCGATCGAGAGCTCCTCGTCGACGATCTCCTCGATCACCCGCTCGTCCACGCCCTCGTAGTGTCCGCAGAGCAGGATGAGCTGATCGTATTCCGCGTATTCCCGGGCTTTGTCCTGACAGAACACCGATCCGCGGGGGGAGAGGTAGACCGTGTGCACGCGCTCGGCGTGATTCTCTTCCCTCCCGGACGCGGTCACCGCCTCCCATGCGCGCCAGATCGGAGGCGCCGCCATGAGCATGCCCCGTCCGCCGCCGTAGGGGGTGTCGTCGACGCGGCGGTGCTTGTCCTCGGACCAGTCGCGGATATTGTGGCAGCGGACGTCGAGCTTTCCCGCCCGGCGCGCGCGTCCGATGATGCTTTCGGAGAGGATGAAGTCGACGTACTCCGGAAAGAGCGTGAGGATATCGATGCGCATCATTCCCGCATCCCCTCGATGAGGGACACGTACACGCCCTCGCGCTCTCCCTCGGTGACGGTCTCACGGATGAACTCCGCGACCGCCGGGATCATGAACTGCCCGCCGCGGACGTCGTCGACCACGTAGACGTCGCGTCCGGCGGGGGAGATCACGTCGGCGAGGGTCCCGTACCGCTCGCCCGTTTCGGCGTCGAGGACGGGGAGACCGATCAGATCGGCGACGAAGACGTCTCCCTTGTGCCGGCGGATGTCGTCGCGGTTGGCATAGAAGACTGTGCCCTTGAAGGGGATCGCGTCCTCGAGGACCGTGAAGCCGTCGAAGGTCACGAGAACCATGTTTTTCTGGACAGCCGAGGCGCGGACCTTCATCGGGACGAACTCGCCGGAAGGCGTTTTTCTGTACAGGGTGCGGAGTCTCGCGAGGGTCTCGGGGGTATCGCACCAGCATTCGAGCCGGAGCGTCCCCTTCACGCCGTGGGTGGAGGTCGCCCGCCCGCATTCGAGGTACTGTTGTTTTGCCATGCTGCTCTTCTCCAAATCGTCTGTATCCGGAGGCGTCCGAACGGTTTTTATGCCGTTTTCGGATGCTCAAATTTTCTCATTGTATATTATATCATGTATTTACGACATTTGCAATGGGGTTTCGGGAATTTCATACTTTAAGTTTTACGGAAAACGCGGAGAAAATCGGGGATTCCGGGAACTTTTCGCCTCTCTGCGGCGTCTAAGGGACAGAAGAATCCACAAGGAGAATCAGAAATAGAAGATGAAAAATAACAATCGAATCACTGCCATACTGCTTGCATGCCTTCTCATGACGGCCTCCTGCAGACATTGCTCAGCAGAAAATGCGGATCTCTCACCTGCCATTCCTTCCGAAGGGATCGGGGAGCCGACTTATACCTCCGTCGATCTGCCCGCCGCAGGACATGAACCCACGGGCCTCGAAGCAGACGCCCTCCTCTCCGACGCCGTCACCGGATTCTCGGAGAAATTCTACAAGCTCGCGATGCCCTCCCTCGGGGAGAACGCCGTATTCTCGCCGCTCTCGCTCTATTACGCCCTCGCTCTGACGTCGAACGGCGCGCACGGGGAGACCGCCCGGGAGTTCGCCGACGCCCTCGGCATGGACACCGCAGAGCTCAACGAATACCTCTACACGCTCACGAACGCCCTCTCCGCAACCGAGGAGACGACCGTGAAGATCGGCAACGCCGTCTGGGGGAACAAAGCAAATTTTGAAATCAACCCCGATTTCGCGAAGATCGCCGCGGACTATTATCGCGCGCACGCCGAGTCCCTCGCCTTTGACGCCGACGCGCTCAAAAAGATCAACGGCTGGGTGAGCGAGCAGACCGACGGCATGATCGACGCGCTCTTTGACGCCCTCGATCCGGCTCAGCGCATGATCCTCGTCAACACCGTCCTCTTCGACGGGATCTGGGCGGAGGAATACGAGGACGCGGACGTCATGCCCGGCAGCTTCACCACGGCGGACGGCAAGACGATCCGCCCCGATTTCCTCTATTCGACCGAATACTCCTATTTCGAGGTCCCGGGCGCGAAGGGCTTCTCGAAGGACTACAAGGACGGCTACCGCTTCATCGGCGTGCGCCCGGACGGGGACCTCGCAGAATTCGTATCGGGGATGGACCTCAGCGCGATCATCGCGGATTCCGCGGCGTCCGATCTCAAGGCGGACTGCGGCATCCCGAAGTTTGAGTACGAATCTGCCCTTGGACTGAACGAGATCACGGAGGCCCTCGGGATTCGACGTGCTTTCACGGGATCGGCAGAACTCGGCGGGCTCTCGGCCTCCGGCGCGGACGATATCCTGATCGACTCGATCTTCCAGAAGGCGAAGATCATCCTGAACGAGCACGGGACGAAAGCGGCGGCGGCAACGGCGATCAATTTCGGCACGACCGCCTTCATGCCGGAGATCCGCCGAGAGGTGTATCTCGACAAGCCGTTCTTCTACGTGATCGTCAACGCGGACGGGATCCCGCTCTTCCTCGGGACGGTCGAGGATCCGACGAAATAAGTCCGACACAGAAAACGCGGTCCGGGATCGCATGGAATCCGGGCCGCCGTTTTTTATTTTTTGTCGTAGTTTTCGAGGAAGCTGTGCGTCGCGCCGTCCGTCTTGTAGCCGGGGAAGGTGTCGATATTGACCGCGTGGATGCTGTTGAAGATGCTCTTCTCGACGTCGGGATTGGTCTCCTTCAGCCGGCGGATCAGGGCCTTGACCTCCTTCCGCTTCGAGGAGTTCTCGTGCTCGTCCGCGTTCATCTCGGTGAATCTGCACGCGCACCGCAGGAATTCGAGCCCGCAGTGCCGCCCCCACGCGATGATGTCGTCCTCATGCACGCAGTAGAGAGGACGAATCAGCTCCATGCCCTCGAAATTCAGGCTCTTCACCTTCGGGATCATCGCCTGCAGCTGGGAGCCGTAGAGCATCGCGAGGACCGTCGTCTCGATGACGTCGTTGAAGTGATGCCCGAGGGCGATCTTGTTGCAGCCGAGCTCCTTCGCCCGGGCGTAGAGGTGTCCCCGGCGCATCTTCGCGCAGAGGTAGCAGGGGTTCTTCTCCTGCCGGTTCGCGACGGAGAAGACGTTGGTCTCGAAGATGTGGAGCGGCAGCTCGAGCAGCGCGGCGTTTTCCTCGATCTTCCTCCGGTTCGCCTCGCTGTAACCGGGATCCATCGTGAGATTCACGGCCTCAAAGGGGATCTCGGTGTACCGCGCGAGCATCTGCATCATCTTCGCAAGGAGCATGGAGTCCTTTCCGCCCGAGATGCAGACCGCGATCCGGTCGCCGGGGGAGATCAGCTCGTACCGCTTGATCGCCGCGATGAAGGGCGTCCAGAGCTCCGCGCGGTATTTCTTCGTGATGCTGTGCTCCGCGCGGTAAAGCAGTTCCGTCTGTCCGGTCATGTCCGCCCCCTCACACGCCCATCACGGGACGCACGCCCGTGAGATCCCGGATTACCTCGCCGGCGAGGATCAGCCCCGCGGCGGACGGCACGAACGCGCAACTCCCCGGCACGGACCTCCGTCCGACGGGAGGTTTCTCGGATTCCGCCTCCGCGCGGGGGGCGATCGGCTTTTCCTTCGAATAGACGACCTTGAGACGCCGCACGCCGCGCTTTTTCAGCTCCGTGCGCATCACGCGGGCGAGCGGATCGACGGAGGTCTCGAAGAGATCGGCGACCTCGAAGGCCGAGGGATCGATCTTGTTTCCCGCGCCCATCGAGGAGATGATCGGGGTGCCCGCCTCCCGCGCCTGCATCACGAGGCCGATCTTCCCGGTCACGGTGTCGATGGCGTCGACGACGTAGTCATACGCGCGGAAATCGAAGTCTCCGGCGGTCTCCGGCGTGTAGAAGACGGGATAGGTCCGCACAACGGCGTCGGGATTGATGTCGAGGATCCGCGCGCGAGCGACGTCCACCTTTCTCATGCCGACGGTGGAGCGAAGCGCGATGATCTGGCGGTTGAGGTTCGAGAGACTCACGCAGTCGTGGTCGATGAGATCGAGCGAGCCGACGCCGCAGCGGGCCAGCGCCTCGGTCACGTATCCGCCGACGCCGCCGACGCCGAAGACCGCCACCCGCGACGCCGCGAGCCGCTCCATCGCCTCCCGCCCGAAGAGCAGCTCCGTGCGGGAAAAGGGATTTTCCATGTGTATTCTCCTGAATGAAATCGTGCAATCGGGAATTCAGCGTCCAAGGCCCCATGCCTTGTTCGGACGGCTGCCCATCTCAAGGACCAGCTCCCCGCCCGCCGCAAGGTCACGGTGATCGAGGAAGGCGCGGTCGTGGGGCCTGCCGTTCAGCTTTGCCGACTGGATATAGCGCAGGCCGCTGCCCGCACCTTGTGCGCGGATCGTGAATTCTCCGCCGGGGACGGTGAGGGTGACTTCGTCGAACATCGGCGCGGCGAGGGCGTATTCCGGCTTGCCGGGGCAGACGGGATAGAGGCCGAGCGCGGAGAACGCCAGCCACGACGACATCGCGCCGCTGTCCTCGTCTCCGCAGATGCCGAGCGGGGAGTTCGTGAACCAGAGCTCGATGATCGTGCGCAGACGCCGCTGGGTCATCCACGGCTTGCCGCAGTAGTTGTAGAAATACGGGATGTGGAAGGACGGCTCGTTGCCCATGCAGAACATGCCCATGAGGCCCGTCGAATCCGGGAACTGATCGAGGAAGCCGTATTTGCCGGGCGCGGGCGTCGTGAAGAGCTCGTCGAGACGTTCCGCGAGCGCGTCGGGACCGCCCATCAGCTCCGCCAGCCCTTCGATGTCGTGCCAGACGGAGAAATTGAAGGTGTAGGCATTGCATTCGGCGAAGTAGGCGCGCCCGCCCTGACCGCCGCCGCGCATCGGATCGAAATCGCGGATCCACTCGCCGGACGCGTTCCGGGGCGACATGAAGCCGGTCTCGCGGTTGTAGACGTTCCGGTAATTCTTCGAGCGGCGCATGAAGAGGGCGTAGTCGTCCTCCCGCCCGAGGGCCTTCGCCACCTGCGCGACGCACCAGTCATCATAGGCGTGTTCGAGCGTCACGGCGCAGGCCTGCCGTCTCTCGAAGTCGTGTGCGTCGGCGATCCATTCGGTCTGCCCGTTGTCAAGCGCGGGGAAAAAGCCCTTTTCGTAATAGCAGCGGTCGAGCTCGTTCGCGGGACGGTCGCCGACCCAGGGAAGCATGGTGATCTCCGTGGCGTTGCGGCGCATGCCCTCGTAGGCGGTCCGGTAATCGGCCTCGATCCCCTTGGCAAGCGCGTCGGCGAAGAGCGAGGAGGCGTGGAAGCCGAACATCACGGGGCTGTCTCCGTCCGCCGAGGGGAAGGAGGGCATCGCGCCGGACTGCTCATACATCTTCACATAGCTCGCGAGCATTTCGCGGTGGCGCTCAGGCTCGAGGAGAAGCTGCAGGGGATGCATGCAGCGGAAGCTGTCCCAGAGCTGGTCGACCGTATAGAAGTCGCCCTCGTGCACCCGGCGGTCGTATCCGGAATAATACTGTCCGTACTCGCCGTAGTCGAACATCTTCCCGAAGGAGCGGTAGAGCGCGGTATAATAGACCGTCCGCATCTCCTCCGATCCGCCGCGGATCTTCACCCGTCCGAGAAGGTCCTCCCACGCGGCTTTCGATTCGGCGGCAAGCGCTTCGAAGTCCTTCCCTTCGAGCTCGCGCCGCCAGATCTCGTGCGCTTTATCCGCCGAGATATAGGAAACGGACGCGCCGATCTCGCACGGGCCGTCGGGGATACGGATCACGAGGATCTCCCCGCGGACCTCGAATTCGGCGGGGACAGAGAGGGTGATGTGCGTATAGGACCGTCTTCCCCGTCCTTCGTCGCGCTCGGCGAGGACACAGCCGTCACATACGGTGAAGGAGGCAGCCTTCCCCGTCACGAAGATCACCCGTGCCCCTTCTGCGCGGTAGAGATACGAATGCATCGCACTCGACGCCTTCACCGTGATGTCCGTGTCCTCGAGATACGCCTCGAAGGAATACGGATGCGAGCGGACCTCACTCATATCGAAGCGGGAGACGGCCCCCGTGGGATCCTCGCATCCCACGGGCGCGAAGGAGACCTCGAGCGATCCGGCGGGGAACGACGCGATCTTCTCGGCGAAATAATAGTCCGTCATGTTCGGCGTGACCGTCGGGAACACGCGGGCGAAGCTGTGGGGGAGCGCGGTGACGGGACGGGTCGCCGTGAGCAGGTGTCCGACCGTCCCGATATAGGGATTGACCGATTCGGCAGGGGTTCTGTAATGCATGCGTGTGCCTCCGTTTTCGTGTTCGGTTGTGTATTCAGTCTTCGGACTCCGCCTTCGCGCGCCGGAGATGCTTCCATCTGCCGGAGACGAGATAGACGCTGCCGATGAGGAACGGGACCAGTCCCGCGAGCGCGTTTCCGTACCAGAAGCCGCGGATGCCCATCCCGAGCTTCACGCCGAGGAGCAGGGCCAGCCCGATCCGTGCCGCGATCCCGTCGAGGAGGGCGACGGCGAGGTTGAGCTTCGAGTTGCCGGAGCCGTTGATAAGCGCGAAGGATGCGGGCCTCAGCGTCGCGCCGAGATACTGCACCATCGCGACCGGGACGTAGGTGAGGGCCATCGTCAGGACCGCGTCGTCATCCGAGAAGAGGCCGAAGAGCCACTCCGGGCGGAAGAGCGTGACGACGGCAAAGAGACTCGCGGGGATCGCCACGACCCAGAGCGCGGTGACGACGATATGCGGGACGCGTCCGGTCTTCCTCGCGCCGAGGGCCTGCGAGATCATCGCGCCGCCCGCCGAGGAGATCGCCTGCGAGACGACGCCGATCATGCTCTCGAGCTTGCGCGCGACGCCCGTGACCGCCACGGCGACCTTGCCGTACGCGTTGATATAGGAGTTGACGAAGAGCATCGAGAAGGTGACCGCAGCAGACTGGATGACCATCGGGATCCCGAGGGCGATCAGCTCCCGACTGACCTCGCCCTTCATGCGGAAATGCTCGGGGCGGAAATCAAAGCAGATCTGCTCACGGTTGCGGTAGAGGAGCCGGAGCGCGAAGAGGAAGCTCACGGCCTGTCCGATGACCGTGGCGAGCGCCGCGCCGAGGGGACCCATCCGCATCGGTCCGACGAAGAGGACGTCGAGGACGATGTTGACGACGGACGCGATGGCGATGAACTGGAACGGATGGCGCGAATCGCCCATGCCGCGCAGGATCGCCGAGACGAGGTTGTAGCCGTAGATGAAGAGCGTGCCCCAGACGCAGGTGACGCTGTACTGGCGCGTGAACTCCCAGATATCCTCCGGGGTGTTGAGCCAGCGCAGGATGCCCTGATAGGAGAAGAGGAACGCCGCCGTGATGGCGAGGGCGAGCGCGGTGAGGAGCGTGAAGAGCGTCCCGACCATCTCGCCGACCTTGTCCCGACGTCCCTCGCCGACGTAGCGGGAGATCAGAATCTGCCCGGCGTTTGAGAAGCCCATCGCGACGAAGGTGATGAGCTGGAGCACTTCCCCGCCGATCGCGACCGCGGAAAGGCCCTCCGTCCCGACGAAATGCCCGACGACGATCATGTCGACCATATTGTAGACCATCTGCAAAAGGCCCGAGAGGAAGAGCGGCATCGAAAAGCGGAGCAGCGTTGCGGGAACGCTCCCCGTCGTCAGGTCGCGGATGAGCTTGTCGTCGTTTCGGGTCATGGCGTCTCCTGTACTCGTCGGTCAAGATTTATCTCTATTATAGCACACCGATCCCCGGGATTCAACGATTATTTCGCGCCGCGGGACGGTTTTTCGCGGGACGCTCAGGCGCCGGGGCGCACGAAAAGCCCCTCGGAGGCGGCGAGCGCGCGCACCAGCCGGAGCAGATCCCCGGACGGATGATAAAGCGTGAGACAGAGATCCCCGCCGCTCATCGTGAAGAGGGCCTGCGCGTTCGGCAGGAGAAAGACCCGGTATCCGGCAGGCTGACAGGTGAGGAGGAGCTCCTCGAGCCGCTCGGCGCACGGGTTCTCCTCCCAGCTCTCCCCGTCCCAGACCGCCGCAGCGTGATAACAGTTCACTTTCAGGAGCAGATCGGCGAATTTCATTGCGTACTCCGAGATCCGCGGCTCTCTGAGGAAGAGCGATTCCACGTCGGAGAAGCGTCCGTCCGCGCCGGCGGGCACCTGCTCGGGGAGAAAATCGATCACGTAGCAAGCCTCGTCGAGCAGCTTCTCCGTGATCCGGTCGTAGTCCTTCATGATGGCTCCTTTCCCCCGGTACGGAAAAAGCAGACCGCGCGGCCTGCCTTTCCGTTTGCCGGGAATTCCGATTCTTGTTTATTCGTAGAAGATCTTGAGGAACGCCTGCACGTTCTTGTTCATCGCCTTCTTCGACTTGTTGTAGCGGGAGGCGACGTTGGTGTCGTTCGCCACGACCATCGTGCGGAACAGGTACGGCAGATCCATGAGCTTCGAGCCGAACTGGAAGGTGAAGTCGAGGTTGCGGCCCGCCATGATGAGGTCGATGATCTCGGCGGTCGCGGGCTCGGCGGAATATCGGCTCTTCAGCGCGACGTCATAGTATGCCGGGAACACGGTCTTGTAGGATTCCGCGCAGAGCGCCTCGTAGATCGTGCCGACGAATTCGCCGTCGCCCTCGGGCATGGTGAGCGGAACGGCAAAGACCGTGAACTGGTCCCAGCAGTTCGTGTAGTAGCCGTTCTGCGTCTCGTCGAGCTTCGGGAGCGGCAGGATGCCGTAGGTGTCCTCCATCTCGGAGAGGGATTCCGTCGTCTCGCCGAAGTAGAG
>CACZSA010000031.1 GCA_902783705.1 uncultured Ruminococcus sp. | reverse complement strand
TCAGGCGTATCTCGGGCGTTTCGACGGCGAGAACTACCAGATCGGGATCGTGGACGTGACGCAGCGTCCGTACGAGGACTTCGAGGAAGGGATCATCGAGACCCACCGCGAGCTGTACGAGATCGCGGAAGGAAAGAGGCCGGCGGATGCAAAACCTGCCGAAGAGATCCCGGCGATATTCTTCTGAGTTTATAAATATGCGCATCATTCAGAAAATTTTCGTTTTCCTCTTGACAAGGGGATCCCGCGGTGCTATAATATAACAAATTTCGGGACCGGGGGTTTGTGATGAACAGCTTCACGTTTGCATACGCGTATTATTACTATTACTTTGTGAAAAGGTAATAGTGATTTGTGATGCAGACGACCCGGGAAGTTTCAGAGATTTGAGAAGGCTGCACGGAATCACACCGTCGCAGCCTCTTTTTTTCGGAATCCGCCCGCCGTTCATCCCGTATTCCCGCGAACGAATAATAATTCGGAGGCATTTATGCTGCTCAAGATTCTCTTTCTCGTCCTGTTTTTCGCCGTCATGATCGGCGTCGGGTTCTACTGCCGGCGTCAGGCGACGAACGTCCACGGCTTTGTCCTCGGCGGACGCAGCGTCGGTCCCTGGCTCACCGCCTTTGCCTACGGCACCTCGTACTTCTCCGCCGTCATCTTCATCGGATACGCCGGACAGTTCGGCTGGCGGTTCGGCCTCTCGACGACGTGGGTCGGCATCGGCAACGCCGTCATCGGATCCCTCCTCGCGTGGGTCATCCTCGGACGCCGCACGCGCCTGCTCACCCAGAAGCTCGACTCCAAGACCATGCCGGACTTCTTCGGCAACCGCTTCGGCTCGAATGCCCTCCGGATCGCGGCGTCGGTGATCGTCTTCATCTTCCTGATCCCCTACACCGCCTCTCTCTACAACGGCCTCTCCCGTCTCTTTGAATCCGCGTTTTCCATCGACTATATCTGGTGCGTCATCATCATGAGCGTCCTCACGGGCATCTACGTCATCGCGGGCGGCTACATGGCGACGGCGATCAACGACTTTATCCAGGGCCTGATCATGCTCGTCGGCATCGTGCTCGTCATCGGCGCGGTCCTGAAGGACAACGGCGGCTTCATGGAGGCCCAGCGCGTCCTCTCGCAGATCCCGGCGGCCTCGAACGAAGGGCTCTCCGGCGCGTTCACGTCCTTCTTCGGACCTGAACCGCTCGCCCTGCTCGGCGTCGTGCTCCTCACCTCCCTCGGCACGTGGGGCCTGCCTCAGATGGTCGGCAAGTTCTACGCCATCAAGAGCGAGGGCGACATCTCGAAGGGCACCCTGATCTCCACGATCTTCGCGATCATCGTCGCGGGCGGCTGCTACTTCCTCGGCGGCTTCGGCAGACTCTACGCCGACGTCATCGAATACAACGGCTCCACCCCGATCTACGACAGCATCGTCCCAAAGATGCTCGAAAACCTCCCGAACATCGTTGTCGCGATCGTCATCGTGCTCGTCCTCTCCGCGTCCATGTCGACGCTCTCCTCCCTCGTGCTGACCTCCTCCTCCACCCTGACCCTCGACCTCATCGCGCCCGTGCGTGAGAAGCGGCAGGGCAAAAAGATGGAGCAGAAGTCCGAGATGCTCCTCATCCGCGTCCTCATCGTCTTCTTCATCGCCGTCTCTGCCGCGCTCGCGATCGTGCAGGTCAAGTCGAGCGTCACCTTCATCGCGCAGCTCATGGGCATTTCGTGGGGCGCGCTTGCCGGTGCCTTCCTCGCGCCGTTTCTCTACAGCCTCTACTGGAAAAAGGTCACGAAGGCCTCCGTGTGGGTCAGCTTCATCTGCGGCGTCGGCATCATGGCGGCGGACATGTTCTGCAACTTCACGGGCCGCGTCTTCATCAGCCCCTTCTTCGCTTCCCCGATCAACGCGGGCGTGCTTGCCATGGTATGCGGCCTCATCGTCGTGCCGATCGTGTCCCTGATCACGCCGAAGCCGGATCAGGCGAAGGTCGGCGAGATGTTCTCGTGCTATGACCGCACCGTCGTCGTCCACGCGACCACCGCGCTCGGCGAGGATGTCGACAACAAATAATCCTATCCGAACCCGGAGACCGACGATCGATCCCCGGGTTCTTTCTGCCTGCACGAGAATATTTGTGCACCCCGCACGAAAATATCTTGCAATCCCGGGAGATTTGTGCTATACTGAATGAGAAATCATGAATCGACAGGAGGAACCGGAATGAAACGCATTCTTACCCTGATCCTCGCCGCGCTCCTTGTGTGCCTCCCCCTCGCCGCGTGCTCTGAACGTGGAGAGGACGGCGTGCCGGCGGACGCGCAGAACCCCGCCGCGGACGGAGAGATCGCCGAGATCCCCGAGACCGAGGAGACCGAAGTCCCGGACAATCTTCCGAATGTGAAATACGACGGCTACACCTATCACGTCGCGTCCTATTCCGAGGACATCGGCGTGGAGGAGGAGACGGGCGAGGTCCTCAACGACGCGCTCTTCCGCCGCGACAAGGCCGTCGAGGAACGCTTCGACATCCTCCTCGAGGGCGTGAAGTATGAGGATTACAACGCCGCGACCGAGGCCGTGAAGCAGGCCGTCACCGCCGGGACGAACGACTTCGACTGCGCGTTTCTGCACATGGTGTCCGCCTCGAGCGCCGCGTCCAACGGATATTTCTATTCGCTCGATCTGCTCGACGCGGTCGATCCGTCGAAGCCGTGGTGGGACTCCGACTGCGTGGACGCGTTCACCGTGGCGGGACACATGAAGCTGATCTGCGGCATGCCCCTCCCGAACGCCATGCTCCGTTCCTCCTGCCTCGCGTTCAACAAGAACCGCTTCGACGATTACGGCATCGAATACCCCTACGCCACGGTCGACGCGGGAGAGTGGACCCTCGACGCGCTCTATGAGGTCACGAAGGACATGACGCGCGACCTCGACGGCGACGGGAAGATTGTCGAGACGAACGACTTCTTCGGGCTGACCTCGTGGTATCTCGACAGCCCGTATTCGTTCTACTACGGCGCGGGCGGCAAGATCGTCACGAAGGACGCGGACGGCGTTCCGGTGCTGAACGACGACCTCGATTTCAACACCGCCGCGTACGAGAAGATCTACCGCGTCATCTACGAGAACCAGTCGAACTACCACACGGACATCAACACCTACAGTGAGGCGTACAAGACCTTCGTGCAGGGCCGCGCGCTCTTCTGCGAAGCGTCCCTCGCGCACTTCAAGGGCGAGGACTTCCGCGAGATGGAGGACGACTACGGCGTGGTTCCGATGCCGAAGTACGATACGGCGCAGTCCCAGTACATGAGTTTTGTCAACGGCGCGGCGTGCATGGTCGCGGTCCCGGCGTCGGTCGAGGATCCGGTCCGCACGGGCGTGCTGCTCGAGGGGATCGCGTCGGAATCGTGGCGCAGCGTCCGCGAGGCGCTCTTTGAGATCACCGCGAAGGCGAAATCCGCCCGCGACGCCGACTCCACCCGCATGATGGACCTCGTGATGGAGAACCGCGTCTTCGACCTCGGCTACTCCCACCTCTACGATCAGGGTTACGTGCACTTCGTCCGCGACCTGTTGTCCTCCGGCAAGACCGACGTCGCCTCGACGCTCCAGAAGAACCGGAAGGTCATGGAAAAGGTCCTCACCAAGCTCATCGAAGCCTACGAAAAGAACGGATAAGGATCACCCGGAACCAAAATCAAGGAGCTGTCGCATGAACTTCAGAAATGGAGAAAATGCGACAGCCCCTTTTGATTTTTGAAACCGGGTTCCGGTTTTCATATCCTTTCAGACAAAACATTGT
>CACZSA010000030.1 GCA_902783705.1 uncultured Ruminococcus sp. | reverse complement strand
TGCCACGTCAGGCGTCTCAGGACGCCTTCCTCGCAATGACAATGATTTGTCTGAAAGGATATGAAAACCGGAACCCGGTTTCAAATATAAAAAAAGGCTGTCGCATTTCTCCGCTTTTGCGCGTGAATGCGACAGCCCCTTCCTCACTTCTTACTTTTTCCCTTTTACTTCTTACCTCTGAAATCGATCAGTCCCCGATCGCCACATCCTCCGCGCCGATGCCCGGGAAATCCGCCGGGTCCGCGACGAAGACCTTCTTCGAGCCGCCGCCCGAGAGGGTCGCGCCCGTCGCCGCCGCGTAGCTCTCCGATGTGAAGACGCCCGCGCCGATCAGCCGTTCCGCCAGCGTGATCCCCGCGCCCTTGATGGAAGCCTTCAGCGCGGCATAGGAGACGAGCACTGCGTCCGCGCGCCAGAAGTGCTCCGTATCGACGCCGTCGGGCAGGATCCCGGCCTGCTTCGCGAGCGAAAAGGGATCGTTCCAGCTGAAATCGCCTGCCGCGTCCGAGTAGCCGAGCGCGCGGAGCATGAATGTCAGCACCATCGCGCCGTTCGCGTTCCCCGTACCGAATTCGGTCGCAGAGACGCCCTTCGTCAGCCCGGTTTCGTAGGCGTAGGCGATGTAGTCGTTTGCCCATGCGGGAACGTCGGTGAAGGGATGCTTTCGTCCGCCCGCGAGGGCTTCCTTCTCCTTGCCGAGGACACGGATCAGGATGACGAGCGCCTCCGCGCGGGTGGGCTCGCGTTCGAGATCGAAGTCGGTGTCCGACACGCCGCGGAACAGGCCGAGGGTCTTGAGCGCGCGGGCCTTTGATTCGGCGTCGGAAACGTCCCGCGCGAATGCGCCGAGGGAAAGCGCGAGGACAAGAATGAAGGCGAGGACCCCGGAGAGGATCCGCCGGAGAAGAGGATAGCTGTTCATAATGACCTCCGTGGAAATGCTGTTGTTTTTTCTATTATACCATATCCGCCGCCGAGGAATCAAGGACTTCGGCGAAATTCACCCGTTCTCCCTCTGTCCGTGCGGTCTTCGGCGGGATAGGTCCGCGCGAGGGCCACGGGAAACACCGCCTCGGCGCCGCATTCGTACAAAAGCTCCGCTGCCGTCCGGACCGTCGATCCGGTCGTGATGATGTCGTCGAAGAGCAGATACCGTCCGCCCGCCCGGATCGAGCGCCGCCGCGGGATCAGCCCTTCCTGCGCGTTTTCCCGCCGCTCCTCTGCTCTGAGGGTTTTCTGCTCCGAGGAGTGAGACGTCCGCGCGAGGGTGCGCTCGAAGGGGATGCCGAGCCGCTCCGCGATCCGCCGTCCGACCTCCTCGCCCTGGTCAAAGCCGCATTCGGCGAACTTCTCCGGCGAGCGCGGCGCGAAAGTGAGGATCCAGTCCTCCCGACGCTCGCCCGCCTCGTCAAGGAGCCGTCCGATCTGCCGTGCGCATTCCCCGGCAAAGAAATCGGCATAGCTCCCGCGGCTCTTCAAGTCAAGGATCATCCGCTCCGTCACGCGATCGTCGTCTTCCCCGCCCCGTTTCGCCGGGATGTAGAAATTCAGCGCGAGGAACGGACGGTGCGCGAGCGTCGTGCGGGTCGATTCCGTGAATTCCGTGCCGCAGAGACAGCGGTCCGCCGTCTGCCTGCACCGCGGACAGCGAAGAAACGTCCCCGCGGCATATTTCCGGCGGCACTCCGCGCAGAGCTCCCCGTCCGGCGAGGGTCCTCCGCAGAGCGAACAGACGCGCGGAAACAACAGCGAAAGCAGACGCGCGCCGATGCCCGTTTTCTTCATCGCAAAATCCCCCGGAATCCGTCGTTTTGCCGTCATTATAGCATGCCCGCCGCGGAATTGTCAATGTCCGCGGGCTTTTTTTCGCAATTTGCCGCCCTTCCCTTGCAAATCGCCGTCCGATCCGGTATAATGGAGCCAAAAAAGGAGGGTTGCCATGCCATCCGTCAACACGCTGAAAAAGGGCTATCGGGATCTCCCGATCTGCGACAGCCACGTTCATATCACCTTCACGATGCCCGTGGAGAAGACCGCCGCGATGCTTGGCGGGTACATGGACTACTTCGGACTCACCCGCGTCGCGCTGCTCGGTCTTCCGCATTCCGTCCGCGCCTCGCTCACCGATCCGTCGAACAACCTCAAGTGCCTGTATCTGAAATCCCTTCTGAACGCGAAGGGGGAGGAGAGGAAGATCCACGCGTTCGGCGGGCTTTATCACTTCTTCGACGGGCGGGACACGGCGGACGGATTCCTCCGTCAGGCAAAGGCGCTTTACCGGATGGGCTTTGACGGCATCAAGATCCTGCTCGGCAAGCCCGAACTGAGCAAAAGGCTCGGAGTCCCGCTCGACGATCCGCTCTTTGATCCGTTCTATTCGTTCTGCGAGGAGACGCGCTTTCCCGTAACGATGCATCTCGGCGATCCGGAGGCGTACTGGCTCCCGTGGGACAACGGGCATCCGCCGACCTACGGGGACGATATGCCCTCGCTCGCCGCTCTCCGCGCGGAGACGGAGGGGATCCTCGAGAAGCATCCCGCGCTCGACCTCACGCTCTGCCACTTCTATTTCATCGCGAACGACTGCGAGGCGGCGGACCGTTTTCTCGAGGCGCATCCGTCGGTTTCTTTCGATCTGACGCCGGGGAGCGAGATGTACGCGGGCTTCACAAAGCACCCGGAGGAATGGCGCGATTTCTTCCGCCGTCACCGCCGCCGCATCCTCTTCGGGACGGACACCGACAACTGGGCCGCCCCGGACTCCGATCCAGGCTACGAGCACAATTTCTCCTATCCCTTCAATCTGATCCGCAACGCGCTCGAATCCCCCGTCCCGTTCCGCTTCGAGGATGTGGACTGGGGACTGCTCGAACCGCTTCACGCCGACGACGAGACGCTCGCCTCGATCTATTCGGAGAACTTTATCCGCCGCATGGGCGAGCCGCGTCCCGTCGACAATGCGCTCGCCGCCCTCTCTGCGGACACCCTCCTCACCCTCTATGAGCACGACGTCCTCTTCGCCGGGGACCGCGCGCGCTGGGACACCGACCTCGACAATCTGCGTCTCATCGCGGCGCACTTTCACGCATGACCGATTCATTCAAAATATAACCGGGAGGAACGCATGAAACCTGACCATCTTCACCCGACCGCCGGCGCGACGGAGAGGACTCCGTCCAGACCGCAGTACTTCTCGTGGGTCAACTCCACGAACGAGGGCTCGACCGAGGCGCAGACCCTCGTGAACCTCGACTATTTCGAATGGCTCCGCCGGACGTACAACATGCGCCTCGAGATCTACGCATGGGATGCCGGGAATCTCGACGGCGCGCGGGAGACCTACGAGACCTTTGATTCGCCCAAGCTCCTGGCCCAGTACCCGCACGGCTACGGACCGATCGCCGACGCCGCCGCGAAGATCGGGTGCCGCCTCGGCGTGTGGTGCGGTCCGGACGGCTTCGGCTCGACGCCCGAGGAACAGGCGGCCCGCCGCGAGCTGATGGTCTCCCTCTGCCGGGACTACCATTTCGCGCAGTTCAAGATCGACGGCGTCTGCGGTCAGCTCTCGCCGGAGCACCGGGACCTGTTCGTCGACATGATGACGGAGTGCCGGAAATACTCGCCGGACCTCATCCTGCTCAATCACCGCCTCTGGCTCGGCGAGGAGGGGATGAAGCACGCGACGACCTTTCTCTGGAACGGCGAGGAGATGTACACGGACGTCCATATCGTCAACCGCGGGACCGCGCCGCATCACAGGGCGTACTTCATGGACCGCGGTAACACCCCGGGGCTCGCGCGGCTCTCGGAGGACCACGGCGTCTGCATCTCCTCGTGCATCGATTATTTCGAGGACGATCTGATTTTCCAGGCGTTCGGGCGCAGTCTGATCCTCGCGCCGGAGATCTATGGCAATCCGTGGCTGATGCGGGATGACGAGCACGCCCATCTCGCCCGGATCTACAACCTGCACAGACGCTGGCGCGAGATCCTCGTCACGGGGATGCTCCTGCCGGGCGGGCCGAACTATCCGAAGAACGGCGTCGCGCGCGGGTCGGTCACCCACCGCTTCCTCACGGTCGGATGTGACACGTGGACGCCGGGGACGCTCCGCATGACACTCGATATGGAGATCGGGCTGGCGCCCTGCGAGCGGGTCACGGTGATCCTGCGGCATCCGTACGAGCGGTATGTCGGCGAATTCGAGTACGGCGAGGTCGTGGAGCTTCCGCTTCCGGCTTTCCGGGCGACGCTCGTCGAGGTCTGCGACAGCCGTGAGGCCGATCCCACACCCGTGGGCTGCGATTTCGAGGTCCTGCACGAGGATGAGGACGGGCGGATCGACAAAATCCGGATCGTCTCCTCGGACGGGCATCTCGCGTGGAGCGACGGGAGAGCGTTTGAGAACGTACCGGCGTTCGACTCCACGCTCCGCAATCCGATCGATCTCGGATCCCTCCCGGCGGACGCCTTCGTACCGGTCCCCGAGGACGCCGAACGCCAGCTCGAGACCGCCCTCTTCGCGCAGGATCAGGATTCCCTCGAGGCGCGTTCCCTTGCCCGGAGCGGGGAAACGGCGATCCCGGAGGTCAAGGCTGCCCGCGACGCGTTCTTCGCTCAGCGCACCTACATTCTGCGCGGACCCGAGAGCCGCTTTGCGTTCGACGGCGATCCAGCGACCTTCTTCGACGGCACATCCAAGTCCTTCTACGGCAATTACCGCGTGGACGGCGGATGCCTGCGCGTCGATTTCGGCGGCGTCATCGAGGCGGACGCGATCGAGGTCGAATTCTTCGATCCGTCGGAGGACATCGTTCACCACACCCGTACGGGCGGCTGGTACACGGTCCGCCGTCAGGATATCCCGCCGCACGGAGACGTCTCCGCCGACCTCGCCGCATGGGACAAAACCTATCTCGAGACGGTCGAGAACGGCCCGGAGGTCACGGAAGACTTTCTCGTCGACGGCGTTCACAACATCTTCGAGGGCAAGGGCCGTCACCGCACCGCCGTGTACCCGGTGAAGGGCGAAGTCCGGTATTTCCGCCTTCCCGCCTCCCCCGAGCGGATCTACAAAATCGCCGCCGTGAAGGATGGGATCGAGGTCCCGCTGCCCGCTCCGCACGCGAACAATCTGCTCCCCATGGGACGCGCGGTGATGTACGCGAAGGAGCTTGCCGTGACGGTCGATCCCGCCAACTTCCGTCCCGGCTGCTATCTCGCGGTCGGTCTCGAGGGCGAGCACGGGGCGGAGGGCGCTTATGCGGTCCTCGACACGGGAGACGATCTCCTCGCCGCCTATGACCGCGCGCCGGGGTATCTCTCGAACGTCTGGGAATGCACGTCCCGGAAGGTGAGCCATCATTACACCTATTTCTTCGCCCTCTCGCCCGCGCTCTGCGGGAAGCCGCTCACGGTACGGGTCCTCGGGCTCGACGACGGGCGGAAGGACTACGGCGTGAGCGTTCATCTCTGCGACGCGAAGAATCCCTCCGAAGGCCCGGTGTTCAGCATCTGACCGCAGGAAAACAGCAAAACAGGACGGTTTGCCGCCGTCCTGTTTTATTTATTTCCTCAAGCCCTGGTGCGGCAGGAGATCACCCCATCCCGAGGGTGCACCAGATCTCAACGTCTCCGGAATACGCGGGAATGACGTTGCTGCACGGCTGATTCATCTCCTCGCTGGAACTGTAAAAGGGAGATGCTCCATCGATGTCGACAGTCAGCACCACTTCCACCTCCCATGCAGAGGGGATCTGCCAGACGATGTCCTTCGTCTCTCCCGCGGTCAGATAATGGCAGGTGACGGTCCGGCTGTCCGCCATGGCTTTCGCATATACCTCAGAAAACGGCGCAGCGTTTTCGCCGCAGACGACTTCATACCGCTCGTCGGGCGTTTTCAGACTGAGGATTGTGAGGGTCTCCCGCTCGATCGTGAAGGTGAACAGGGGCGGTTCGTCGTAGCTGCCGTAATACTCTGCGGGGGGCACGGAGAAGGTGACGGTGTCGGCGGTTTCGCTGACAAGTTTCGGTTCGGAACTGCTGATGTTCCCTACCAGGTAATCGTCAAACCGGTATCCCGACTCTTCCCCATCGTCCTGAGCCATCCAGGAGTCAAGCATATGATCGGGGTATAAGTAGAGATCGGCCCGGCACAGACCGTCAGAACCGATCTCGTACTGGAGTTCTCGTCGAATGTTGTTCCCTATGATGCCGCTCTGACGCGATTCGGTGAGGTAAAGATTCTGCTGGGTGTTGTGCAGGACGGGGGTTTCGCCCGAGCGGAAGAATTCCATCTCGTTTGTGAATGAGAGGTCGTCCGCTGTTATGCGGATAAAGACCTGTCCGTATTTTTCGATCAGGGCGGAGATACTGTTGGCGGCAACAAACTGCTCCATCGTGAAGGGCAGGTCCTGGCTAAGGAGCGTATGCGTTCCGTCCGTCACCCAGAACTCGTAATTCTCGCCGTCGCCCGGGATGACGGGATCCATCGGCGTCTTCAGACCTTCGTCCGCCCAGAAGCCGAGATCGTCAAAGTAGCCGATGGTGAACGCCCACGACGCGGGGACCTCGTAATGCACCTCGACGCCGTCCTCGTAGTGGACGAAGATGTCGCGGGTTTCGGCAAACGCCTCGTCGATCACGGACGCGTAGCCGACCTCGTCCCCGCGCGTCACCCGGACCGCCGATCCGTCGAAGCCGTAGACCAGCGCGTTGATATAGAGCGATACATTGTCGACCTCGTATTCGACGTAATCCCCCTCGCCGCCCTCGTAATCGTACTGGAAGCGGAAGGTGTACGCGCTCGGGTATTCCTTCACGTCGCCGATCGTGCCGAACGCCGTGAACTGCAGCGCTTCGGTGAGGTAGAGATCGCTCACGTAATGCTCGCCGTCGGCGTTCGTATCGTAGAAGAGATACTCCTCAGAATCCTCGGGCTCCGGGATCTCCGCGTAGAGCGTCACATGCCCTTCGAAATCGCTATCAAACCGATAATCGCCGATCTGCCCGGAAACGTAACTGAGCGTCTCCCCGTCGAGCTCGCCCTTCAATTCGTCGACGCGCACGAACTCATCCCCGCGGCGGTAGAAGGAGGTCACCTGCGTGTAGTCTTCGGTGCGGTTCGTGAGGTTGACCGTGCCGTATTTCTTCGTGAGGTTGGTAATGCGGTTGAGCTCGGTGAGCTCCTCGATCGTGAACGGGAGTCCCTCGACCGTGGTCGCGCTGCCCTCCGTGCCGGATGCGGAGAGGTTCGCCTCATCCCGCGCGATGACCGTGACGGCTCCGCTGTTCGCGCCGATGAGGATCGTTCCCTCCTCCTCGAACGCGTTATCTGAGTGGAGATAGATACCCTCGTCCGGGAGACACCGGAGCTGCCAGCGCTCGGGGAACGGGAATTCTTCGGTGCGTGTGCCTTCCTCGGTCTGGATGTCGATCGTCACGGTCCGGGTGCCCTCCCAGTCGTCCATGACGTCCGCATAGATCCGCTCGCCGTTGTATTCGACGTCGAAACCACCGTAATAGCGCGTGTCCCCGTCGAAGTACTCCCATGCAAAGCTCTGCACGAACAGCGTCGCCTTGTTGATGACAGCAGTATTGACGCAGGGCGTCGTCCGCCCGTCCTCCATCTCGAGGTTCTCGACAAGGCGGACGGTGTAGTTGTTCTCGTCCTCGGCAGTTATTTCGATGTCCTCCGAGAGGGCCGCCGGGAAATAGCGGTTGATGGATGTGTCGATCCAGCTGTCATAGACCTCCGCCTCGCGCGTGACCCACTTCGTCGCCGTGGTCCAGTCCTGCGGGTAGACGTAGAAATCGAAGCCGCGGTAGCTCCCCGCGACGGAGTTGTATTCCTCGGAGATGGATTCGCTCATGGCAACGCGGTCGCCGTCATGCAGCCAGTAGCATTCGGTCGTCTCGCCGCCGTCGTAGGTGCGGTGAATGGTGACGGTGTCGTTCCACTGGAGGAGCGTCGAGATCGCGTTCTCCTCGCAAAGAAGATCAAGCGTGAAGTTGACGGGGATCGGCTCGCCGTCGGTGTTCCCGTCATCCGTGCCGGGAAGCGTGATCCCGCCGCCCGTCGTTTCGTTCTCCCCGTTGTCGGTCGCGGTCGCCGGACCGGGGGCCGCGGGATTGTTTGCCGGATCGATTTTCTGGATGCGGATGCAGCCCGTGAAGGCCGTCGCCGTGATCAGCGCGGCAAGCAGGGCGGAGAGGATTCTGAATCTGCGCATGGTTCTGTCTCCTGTTTTTGAAAGATCTGTCTGAGGATATCATAACACAAACCGCCTCTGTTCACATCGCTAATTTTAGTGAAATGCGCCGCGCGTGCTCCGGAAACAAAGAAAGAGCGGATTTTCAGCGCCCGCTCTTTTCTATTATATATATGAATCTATGCTTATTTTTCTTCGGCCTGCCGCTTCGCATCCCAGAGGCTGATGCCCTCCTCCCGCGCGATCCGGGCGAGGTCCTCGTATTCGAGCTTGCCGCGCGTCACGCCGCAGCCCTCGGAGATCTTGCGCCGGACGGGACCGTATGCCGTGTCGACCGTCTCCTCGCGGCGGGTCAGGGTGTACCGGCGGAGCGTCTGCTCCCGGATGCCGATGGTCGTGGTATGGCAGAAGATCCGGCGCACAAAGGCTTCCCTCTCCTCCGTGCGGCAGAGGACCGAGAGGACGATCCCCGGGCGGTTTTTCTTCATCCCGACCGCCGTCGTCCATACGTCGAGCGCGCCGGACGCAAGCAGGGTCTCCGTCGCGAATCCGACCGCCTCCGGGGTCATGTCGTCGAGATTGCACTCGAGGAGGACGGCCTCGCCCGTGCGATCCTCCCGCTCGCCGAACATCGCGCGGACGCAGTTTGCCGCCTCGAAGTCCTTCTTTCCCATGCCGTAGCCGATCTTCTCCGTCCGCATCACGGGCATATCGCCGAAGCGCGACGCGAAATGCTTCAGAAGCGCGGCTCCCGTCGGCGTGCAGAGCTCCCCGCGGACCGCGCCGCCGTAGATCGGGACGTCCCGCAGGATGTACGCCGTCGCCGGAGCCGGAACCGGAAGGATGCCGTGCGCGCAGTGGACATGACCGGAGCCGACGTGGACCGGGGAGACGACGACCTCGTCCGGCGCAAGCTCCGCCATCGCGAGGCAGACCGCCGTCACATCCGCCACCGCGTCCATCGTCCCGACCTCGTGGAAATGGATCTCTTCGACCGGAACGCCGTGCGCATGGCTCTCCGCCTCGGCGATCAGGCCGTACACCGCGAGGACGTCGTCCCGCACCTTTTCGGGCAGGTCGAGGTGGTCCCGGACAATGTGCTCGATGTCGTGCATCCCGCTGTGATGGTGGTGAGGATGGTGGTCGTGTGCATGATCGTGGTCATGGTCGTGGTGATCGTGCTCGTGTTCATGGTCATGCTCATGATCGTGATCATGGTGTTCGTGATCGTGATGCTCGTGGTCATGCTCATGATCGTGCTCATGCTCGTGGTCATGATGCTCGTGCTCATGCGTTTGTTCATGCAGATCGGCGTCTTCGGTTTCTTCCTCCTCGCCGTCGACCGTGACCGAGACGTGCGTCCCGGTTATGCCGCACTTCACGGATTTCTCCGGCGTATAGCGGACGCCAGGGATGCCGAGCGCGTTCAGGCGTGCGAAAAAAGCGCCGGGATCGGGAAGCAGCTCGGCAAGCGCCGCCGTGAGCATATCACCCGCCGCCCCCATGCCGCAGTCGAGATATAAGGTTTTCATGGATATTCCTCCGGATTCAAAAAGGGCGGACTTCCCCCCACCTTTCTCGGGAGATTCCGCCTTCGTGGCCTGTCGGGACTTCGTGTCCGCGCTTGAATGCATTGTATCACATCTTCTCGGATTTGTCAAGAGGCATGAAAAAAGGCGGAATCCCTGTGAGACCCCGCCCGGTCGGATCGTTTTCAGAGCTGGATGTGCGTCTGATAGCGCGCGTCGGCGTATTCGTCCTCGACAAGATGGGACATATCCGAGAGGAAGAGGCACTTCGGCACGGTCGTCCCGCACTTCCGGTTCTGGAATTCGAGGAGCGTGACGCCCGTGTGGGTCATGTCGAATTCCGCCCAGAAGACGTTCGGCGGGATGCGGAGGAGATGGGACAGCCAGGTGAGCCCGAAACCCTGATGGCAGAAGACCGCGACCCGCTCGTCGTTTGCGTTGACGATCCGGTATTCGTTCCCCTCGCGGACATAGCCCTGCCGTGCGAGGAATTCGTCGGATTCGCGCTGGAGGGCGGCATACCCGTCCCGTCCGTCGGCGATGTTCTGCATCGCGTCGATCTCGTACCAGCGGTCCCCGGCGTCGCGGTTCTCCCCGCGCACGAACGAGCCGATGTCGTCGACGTTCCAGACCCATGTGCGGCGTCCGTTCCCGAGATCGCGGGTGAAGCGGGACCACGCGAGATTCTCCGAGCACCACGGCTCGATCCCGATCGGGAGCCCGAGGGCGTCGGCGGTGGGCTGAGCGGTCTCAATGGCACGGCGAAGCGGCGAGGCGTAGATCTTCGTGATCCGGCTCCGCACCATGCGGTTCACGAGCGCGCGCGCCTGCCGGTTCCCCACGTCGGTGAGCCGCTCCACGGGACCGTAGACCGGATGTCCGTGACGGACGATATACAAGTACATAGCTGTCCTCTTTTCTGTATTCTGCTGGATGCACAAGGAAAAAGGAAGAAGCGGCAGGACGCGGAAATCGCCCCCTCACCCTTCTTGCCTTTTTCTCTCATTTGTTCTTTTCTTCTTCCTGCTTCAGCTCCGAAATCTCGCGCATGAAGGTATCGATATCCTTGAATTCACGGTGGACGGAGGCAAAGCGGACGTAGGCGACCGGATCGAGCGCGCGGAGCTTCTCCATCGCGATCTCGCCGATGCGGACGGAGGTGATCTCGCTCTTCATGCAGCCCTGGATCATCGCCTCGATCTCGTCCGCCAGCGCCTTCGCGTCGACGGGCCGCTTTTCGCAAGCCTTGTAGAGCCCCGCCGCCAGCTTGTTCTTGTCGAAAATCTCCCTCGTGCCGTCTTTTTTCAGAACGATCGGGTTCATCTGGTCGATGATCTCGTATGTCGTGAACCGCGCGCGACAGGAAAGGCACTCGCGGCGCCGCTTGATGCTGTTGTTTTCCTCGACAGGCCGGCTGTCAATGACCTTGCTGTCTTCAAATCCGCAGGAGGGGCATTTCATGAATCTGCTTCCTTTCTGAGTCCGCCGCCGTTCAGCCGACGGAGACGTCCGTCGAGAGGACCGCGCCTACCGGATAGTGGTCGGAGAGATATTCCCCGTCGGCACCGTCCGTCGCTGCAAACGATTTTTCCGGATCGAACGGAAGGGTCGTGAAGACGAAGTCGATCTTCGAGCCGGTCCCGCGCTCCGGATGATAGCCGTGGAAGGAGATCCCGATCCCGGCGGTGGCGTCGGCGAGCGGCTTGTCCAGTCCGTCGAATCCGACGACGGATTTGTAGACCCAGCTGTCCGGCGTGACGTTGAAGTCCCCGGTGAGGATCACGGGCAGGGGATTGATCTCGTAGTCGTTCGCGATCCGGTTGAGGATCAGGGAGACGCCCTGTGCCTGTGCGAATGCGCCGACGTGGTCGAGGTGGGTGTTGTAATGGCGGAAGAGGAGGCCGGACACGCGGTCGCGGAGGGTTGCCGTCGTGCAGATGCGCGGGCAGTCGCTCTGATCGGTCGAGAAGCGGGAGCCCGGCTTGTGCGGCGTGTCGGAGAGCCAGAAGGTCTCGAGGAACACAAGGTCGAAGCGGTCCTTGCGGTAGGCGATGACGTTCGATTCGTTGTCGTAGTTTTTACCGCGCCCGACGCCGACGACCTCAAAGCCCTCGAGGTTGTCCATCAGCCACTGACGCTGATAGGGCATGGTCTCCTGAAAGCCGATCAGATCAGGCTTGTAGGCGAGGAATTTCTCACGAAAGAGGGGAATCCGCGCGGCAAACGAACCTCTTCCCTGCCGCGTTCCGCTGTCTGTCCAGATGTTGTAGCTGAATACGTTGATCGCGCTGTTGTTCTCCATGGCGCTCGTCCTTTCTGATCGGTGATGAATACAGTTTTCCGACGGTCTCATTATAGCACCCCGCGCGCGCGAATGCAAGGGAATCGGGCGAATTTTCCGGCGTTATTTTTTCACTGACCGCCCGTCGCGGAAAACGAACATCCCGCACTCCGCGTCGGTCGAGGAAGCCTCCCGGGCAGCGTCCGCCGCTCCGCGTCCCATGCAGAGGAGACCGTAGAAAAACCGGACGGTCCAGAAGTACGCCGCCCCGCCTTCCGGGGAATCAGAGGGCGCGGCGTAGAAGTTCCCGGATTCCGCGAAAACCGCCAGCGTCTCCGGGTATCCCGTATCGCATCCGGTCGAGACGATGATCTTGTCCCGGAGGGCGATCCGCCCGCGCAGTTCATCCGGTCCGAGAGGTCCGCGGGGCTCGTCCGGCAGATAGACCGATTCCGCGAGGTCAGGCATGAGGAACGCGCCCCGGTCTCCGTGTCCGCAGAGGATCATGGCGTCCGGCTCGGGGAATCCGCTCCGTCCGGCGAGCGCGTCAAGAAAGTGCTTCGGACGGCCCACGGGCAGCAGGTACACCCGCGCGCCGAAGAGCTCGAGCGAGGTCCGGAGGCCGAACGCCTCGAAATCCACGCCCGTCATGACAATCAGAATATCCATGCTTCTGTTCCGTGAAATCCGTCCCGTGGATTTCTTCATATCTTGATTCTTCCCTGTTAAACGTGCATCCACCGCTCGAGCTCCGACAGGAAATGCTTCCCGCGGAAAACGATCTGCGCGGCGAGGAGAAGACCGCTCACGCTCATGGAGATCACGGCGAAGTGGCGGTACAGCCCGGTCATGTGCCCGGTGAAGTACAGGACCGCGACCGCCGCCGTGCCGATCAGCGTGACGGCGAAATATCCGGCGTAGGTCCCCATCCGGCGCGAATCCGCGATGCCCATGACGAAATAGAAGACCGCGAGCACCGCCGGGACCGTCGGGAGGACATAGCCGAAGCTCCATCCGTACCAGCCGTTGAGGCGGTCCCAGAGGAGGCAGAGGATCACGGCGAGCACCCCCTCCCAGAGGATGCCCTTCGCGACGTTCTTGCGCTTCCGCGCGCCGACGTTGACAATGATCCACGCGCAGATCGTGGCGAGGGTCAGGGTCATATAGATCGGCATGTGCGGAAGATAGAGGCCGTGGATGATGTTCACGACCACGAGAATGAGGATCGCCGCGAAGGTGGAGATGCGGAAGATCAGATCATACGTCCGCTTCACGGGGATGAGGGGGAAAACTCCCGTCGATTCCCCGCTCTCCGGGGCGTCCGCCATCACCTTTCCGCAGAGGGGACAGCGTTTGCGCGCGCCGTCGACGGCGATATCACAGGCAGGACATTTCTGCATGGCAAAAACTCCGATCAAATAGGTTTGCGGATCAAAAGGATGTTCACGCGAGCGGCACGGCGGCGACCTGCGTCCACGCCATGCGGTACCCCGCGCGTTCGGCGGTCT
>CACZSA010000029.1 GCA_902783705.1 uncultured Ruminococcus sp. | reverse complement strand
CCGCCTCCGCGTTCCGGGCATAAACGTCAAGCTCGTCGTCGTGAAAGCGAGCCATTGCCTCGTCAAAAAACGCCTTCCGTTCATCGCACTCCTCCTCTGTCAGCCCGAGCAGCTCGTCCGACGTGACCCCAAGGAGCTTCGTGAGCGGTCCGATCAGCCCGAGGTCGGGCGAGGTCAGACTGCATTCCCATTTCGAGACCGCCTGATAGGACACGCCGAGGAAATCCGCCAGCTTTTCCTGCGTCAGGTCGCGCTTTTTGCGCAGGTCGCGGATTCGCTCGCCGATTGTGGTTGTTTTCATATTTCCTTCTCCTGAAAAATGTGATGCAGGATCGATCCTGCTCCTATTATAACGGACGGGGCGGGGAATTGCAATAACGTATTTCTCTTGTGCTCTTCAACCCCGGGTTGAGAAGCTCTGTTCACGAAAAAATCGAAAATCCTGTTGAAATCCGGCACGGAATCTGCTATACTGTGTGTATCGGGCAGATGGATGCCCCTGACCGAAAGGAGTTTCACCATGTTTCACGTCGCCATCATCGGCTGCGGCGGCATCGCGCAGGTCCACGCGGCCGTTCTTTCGAGCCTTCCCAACACCGAAATCATCGCCTGTGCCGACATCCGACCCGAGCGCGCGGAGGCCATGGCGCAGAAATACGGATGCCGCGCCTATGATTCGATGGACGCGCTCCTCGAGAACGAGTCCCCCGACTCCGTCCACCTCTGCACGCCGCATTACCTCCACGCCCCGATGGCCCAGAAGGCCGCCGCGCGCGGGATTGCCGTCTTTTCCGAAAAGCCTCCGGTGATCTGCCGCGAACAGTGGGCGATGCTCGAGGACGCGGCGTCCCGGGTCCCGCTCGGGATCTGCTTCCAGAACCGCTATAACCCGAACGCGCGGGAGGCGAAGCGGCTGATCGACGAGAAGGTCTACGGGGAACTCCTCGGCGCGCGGGCTTTCGTCACCTGGAAACGCGAGCTCCCGTACTATCGGGACAGCGGTTGGCGCGGAACGTGGGAGAAGGAGGGCGGCGGCGTCCTCATCAACCAGTCCGTGCACACGCTCGATCTGCTAGTCCGCCTGATGGGACACCCGGACACGGTCGAGGCGCACATGGCGAACCACCACCTGAAGGACGGCATCGAGGTCGAGGACACGGTCGAGGCATATCTCGTCCTCGGCGGCAAACCCGCGCTCTTCTACGCGACGACGGCCTACACGCAGGACGCGCCCGTGATGATCGAGCTGCACCTCGAGCGGGCGACTCTCCGGCTCGAATCGGACGCCCTCGAGATCCGCACGAAGGACGGCACGGAGCAGAGGACCTTCCGGACCGACGCCGCGCTCGGCAAGGGATACTGGGGGACCGGGCACACCGCCTGCATCGCCGATTTCTACGACAGCATCGAGCAGCACCGCCCCTTCCAGAATGACCTCGAATCCGTCCGCGATACCGCCGACGCGATGCTGCGGATGTACGAAGCGGGGAAGAAGACATTATAATCAACAAAACAACCGGACGTCATCGGTGTACCGGCTCGAGAGCGGCATGCACTCTGTATGCCGCTTTTGGTATGCGCTTCTTTTTTCAGAAAACGTTTTCTGCAAATCGGGCAGATCCGCACGCTCAGCGTTCAGATTTCTCCCCGGAATTCCGCCGAAACACTTGACAGATCGCCTCTTCCGTGCTATACTCAGGACAGAAAACGATTTCCGTATTCTGCCCCCAAGGAGGAAACATGAAGACCAACGCCACCTATTTTCAGAACGATCCCGACCGTCCGCTCGTGTACGGCGAGGCCGAGATCGACGACCGGCCCCGTCAGCGTCTGCGCGGGGAACCGCTGCTGCCCGGCGTCCTCTGCGAGAGCGTCATCGTCGGCTTCTGCGGCACGGACAACGAGCTCATGCACATGGGACGCGAGGGACGCCTGACGCCGAAATTCCCGGAGGGCCGGACACGCCTCATCAACGGACACGAGGGCGTCGTCTGGGTGCCGTCCGAGAACCGCTTCGCCATCGTCCTCATCCGCGGCGGAGACAGCTATGATCCCACGCGCTACACCGAGGACGAGACCTATTTTGAATACGGCTGCGACGGCGCGGACGGCCTCTTCTCCGACTGCAATTATTACAACCCCGACATGCTCCTCGAGATCCCCGACGGGTACGTACACGACGGCAGAATCGACCTCGAGGCGGCGAAGAAGCTCGTCTTCTGCGATCCCTACGCCTGCATGCTCTTCCAGCGTGAGCGCATGGAGGACCTCGGCGAGGCGCAGAACTTCCGCGTGGAGATGGCCCGCCGAAAGTGCACGGAGGCGGAAGCCCGCCGCATCGCCCGGGACAGCCTCTTCGAGCGCACGGTGATCTTCGGCCTCGGCACGACGGGCATGTTCATCGGCGACCTCATCCGTCAGAACCACCCGGACGCCGACATCCTCTTCGTCTCCCGCTCGCCCGCCGATTCCCCGAAGGTGAAATTCGCCTGCGAGATCACCGGAGCGCGCTATGTCAGCACGGCGGGGCTCGACGAGGCGGCCTCCGCAGACCTCATTGTGAAGACCCTCGGCGGACGCGCGACCGTGTTTCTCGGCACGTCCGGGACGGATGTCGAGCACCGCATCGCCTTCGAGCACCGCACCCTCGGCTGCAACGGGATCTACAACAGCTTCTCGCTCGGCCCGAAGATCACCTTCGACACCATGCCCTTCGGATTTGAGAACCACCTCATCTTCGGCTCGATCAACTTCCGCCAGAGCCACATGGAGGAGGCGATCCGGCTTCTGTTGAAGAGCCGCTACAACGAGCTCGTCGGCCTGATCGATCGGGAAGAATTCACCGCCGACCCGATCGGGGCATACGAAAACCGCATCTATGTCAAGGGCGCGCCGATGAAGACCGCCGTGATCTGGAACAGGAAATACATTGCCGAATGAGGAGGAATCTGCCATTATGAAAGCCATCCGCATCACCGAACCTGGCAGAATGGAGCTCTGCTCGCTGCCCATGCCCGTACCCGGAGAGGGGGAGGCGCTTCTGAAAATCCGCGTCTGCGGCATCTGCGGCGCGGACGTCGCGAGCTATACCGGCAATCAGCCGTTCACAAGCTATCCGCGCATCCCGGGCCACGAATTCTCCGCCGAGATCGTCACGCTCCCCGAGGACTATGAGGGCGAGCTGAAGCCCGGCGACATCGTCACGGCGAACCCGTATTTCAACTGCGGGACCTGCTATTCCTGCCGCCGCGGACACGTCAACTGCTGCCACGACAACCAGACCATGGGTGTGCAGCGGGATGGCAGCTTCTGCGAATACGTCGCCATGCCCGTCAGCCGGATCTATTCCGGACGGGGTCTCTCCGCCGAGCAGCTCGCCCTGATCGAGCCGTTCTCCATCGGCTGGCACGCGCTCTCCCGGGCTGAGATCCAGCCGGGCGACCGTGTCCTCGTCATCGGCGCGGGTCCGATCGGCCTCTTCGCCGCGATCTCCGCGAAACGGAAGGGCGCCGAGGTCCACGTCGCCGATCTGCTCGACGGACGGCTCGAGAAGGCGAAGGCCTTCGGCGCGGACGGCGTCGTCAACTCAGGGAGGGACAGCCTCGCCGCGTATGTCGCCGCGCACACGGACGGGGGATTCGATACCTGCGTCGAGGCCTGCGGCGCGCCGGAGACCTTCCTCGCCTGCATCGACTCCGCCGCCTTCGCCGGGAACATCATCCTGATCGGAAACGGCAAGCGGAACACCACCTTCCTGCACTCCGTCCTGCTCAAAAAAGAGCTCAACGTCTTCGGCAGCCGCAACAGCCTGCCGGACGATTTCCGCGCGCTCATCGACTGCATGGCGGACGGCACGGTCGATCCCCTTCCGATGGTCAGTGCCGTCTATCCGGCGGAACGCTGTGAAGAGGCGTTCGACGCGCTTGTGCACAACGACGGATCGCTCGCGAAGGTCCTTGTGAAATTCAGCGACTGAGGTGACGGATATGATGATCGACGCGCACGTGCACCTCTGGAAAACTCAGCGCGGCACGGTAAACGGACGACCCGTCACCCCCCTCTGCGGCGGGCGCGCGGACTTCGGCGGCGAGGTGCGGCAGATGGTCCCGCCGTATCTCGCGAGCGGAGAGAATCCCGCCGAGCTCCTCCTCTCGAACATGGACTTCGCCGGAGTGAACGCCGCCGTCGTCACGCAGGAGCAGATCGACGGCTCGCAGGACGAATACCTTCTGGAGGTGCGCCGGAGATACCCCGACCGATTCCGCGTCTCCTGCCTGTATGAGGAAGGGAAGACGCTTGACATGGAGGGCTTCGACGGCGTGAAGATCTGCGCCGGACGCCTCGCGGATCCGGATCTGACGCATCACGAGCACGTCTTCGCCAAAGCCGCGGAGGCGGGGCAGTTTCTGCTCATCGACCTCGCCGAAGGGAACGCGCAGACGGAGGCCCTCGGACGCCTCGCCGACCGCTATCCCTCGCTCCGCATCGCCGTCGGTCATTTCGGCATGGCGGGACGCGGCGACTGGATG
>CACZSA010000028.1 GCA_902783705.1 uncultured Ruminococcus sp. | reverse complement strand
GTCGGAGCCGAAGAGGATGCGGTCCGGGTCGTGCTTGGAGAGTATCCGGGCGGCCTGATGCGGATCGAGACGCATGACCTCGCCCATCGAGGCGTCGATGTAGAGGTCCCGCCCGATCAGCTTCTCCTCGACCTCGTCGTAGAGGCAGTTTCCGCCGTAATGCGCGGCGACGAGCGTGGTTTCCGGGGACCGCTCCATGCGGCGCAGGATCCTGTCGGGGGTCGCGTGGATGAGATCCGGCGAATAGACGTCGAATCCGGCGTGGATGAGGACGAACAGGCCGTATTCCGCGGCGAGGGAGAAGATCTCGTCGAAGGCGGGATCGTCGATCAGGAAGCCCATGTAATCCGGGTGGAGCTTGATCCCGGGGATGCCCGCGTCCCGGATGCGCCGGATCTCGCGCTCGGGATCGGGATAGTCCGGATGCACGCTCCCGAGCGGGGTGAGACGGTCTCCGTGCGCCCGGAGGGTCTCGATCGCGAAGGAGTTGACGTTCTCGGTCTGCTTCGCGTTCGTCGCGATGTTGCAGACCACGGCGCGGTCGATCCCTCCCTCGTCGAGCCTCTCGATCAGGCCGGAGACGGTGCCGTCGGTGCAGGGCGGGATGTGGATGGGACCTTCGAGCTTCGCGAGGGCGCGGGGCGCGAGGGCGTCGGGAAAGGCGTGGGTATGGAAATCGATGCGCATAGAGCCTCCGGGGATGCAATACAATCGGATCGGAAAATAAACCTGAGGGAAGTATAGTCCCCGAAAATGAGAAGCGGTTGGCAGAAATGTGAATTTACTTTTAATATTTCATGGAAAACTTGATTATCACCCGGAAATGCGGTATGATTAGTACAATGGGGCAGAATGGTTTTCATCCTGTTCCCTGAAACTGTTTCCATATTATTACCCTACTATCATACAATTCTTCTGGAGGACCTATGGAGAAAATTTTGAAGGACGGCGGGACCGGATGCGCATATCCGAAGACCGCCGAGGCATTCCGCGAGCTCCTGACCCGGAACGACAAGCCCGGAGCGGACGGGAAGCTCAGCGCACGGGAACGTCTTGCCGCGCTCTTCGACGAAGGGACTTTCACGGAGCTCGGCGCGTATACCGTCAGACGCCGTGACAGCGAACCCGCCTCGGACGGTGCGCTCGAGGGCGTGATCGGCGGCTACGGCGCGGTGGACGGATGTCTCGTCTACGCCTTTGCCGAAGATCTCACCCGCACGAAGGCCGCCGTGAGCGATGCAACTGCCGATAAGATCGCGAACGTCTACCGCCTCGCCGTGGAAAACGGATGCCCCGTCGTCGGGTGCTTCGAGAGCGCCGGCGCGGATCTCGTGGCGGGTGTGCGCGCCCTTGCAGGCTACGGACGGATCATGAAGGCCGTGAGCGCGGCGTCCGGCGTCATTCCGCAGATCGCGGTGGTGTCCGGCGCGGCGCAGGGAGCTTCCGCCGTGCTCGTTTCGATGTTTGATTTCGTCGTCGCGACGGAAAAGTCCGTCGTGAGCGTCAGCCCGGCCTTCGTCGTCGGCGGCGGTCATGCCGAGGATTCCGCGGCGAACGGCATCGCGACCGTCACCGTGAAGGACGACGCCGAGGCCATGGCCTGTGCCCGCCGCCTGCTCTCCTGCATCCCCTCCAACAATGAAGAAGGCGCCGTGGAGAACGTCACCGAGGACGATCCGGACCGCGAAGTCGATCTCACGTCCTTCGCCTCCGACCGCGACGCCCGCGCGCTGCTCGACACGATCGGCGACGCCGGATCCTTCGTCGAGATCGGAAAGAACACCGCGCCCTCCGTCGTCACGGGCTTCGTCTCCTTCGACGGCACGGTCTGCGGCACGGTCGCCACGGACCACGCGAAGGACGGCGGACGCCTGACCTCCCTCGGCGCGCGCAAGGCGGCAAAGTTCGTGAACTTCTGCGACTGCTTCGGCATTCCGGTCGTCACGCTCGTCGATTCCGAGGGCTTCGCCTCCTCCGCTGAGGAAGAGAAGAATCCCTTCGCTGCGGAGCTCGCCAAGCTGGCCTCTGCCTACGCCTCCGCAAAGACGCCGCTCGTCACGCTCGTGACCGGGTGCGCGTACGGTTCCGTTTTCTCCGTTCTCGGCTCGAAATCCCTCGGCGCGGACGTCGTGTTCGCCCTCGATTCCGCGCGGATCGCCTGCCTGAATCCCGCCGCCGGCGTCGCGCTCCTCTGGAACGATCAGATCACCGGCTCCGTCACGCGCGAATCGCTCGAGGCGGAGTATGAGGAGACCGAGGCAAACGTTATCCACGCGGCGCGCTGCGGCGAGGTCGACGACATCATCGCGTCGGCGGAAGTCCGTCAGAGAGTGACCTCCGCGGTCCTGATGCTCTCCGGCAAGTCCGCCGCCGCGCCCAGACGCCGTCACGCCAATCTTCCTCTTTGATGGGAGGGTACGCCATGTCCGTTTTTTTAGCATCTGAATTCGCGTACGGCACGATCGGCGAGAAGCTGGCCCTCTGCGGCCGCATGATCCTCACCGGCATGGGCACCGTGTTCCTCGTCCTCTGCATCCTTTGGGCCGTCATCGCCATCTTCGGCGCGGTTGCCAAGGCACAGGCGAAGAGAGAGCGCGAGCGCATCATGGAGCAGGTGAAGAACTCTCCGGCTCCGAACGACGCGAAGAAATCCGCGCCCGCTCCGACGTCCGAGCCCGAACCCGAACCCGAGGAGGACCAGGGTGCGCTCATCGCCGTCATCACCGCCGCCATCGAGGCCTACCGCGCCGCCGAGGGAGCCGCTCCCGGTTCCTACCGCGTCGTATCCTTCAAGCGCAAGAACACCCGGAAAAGCTGGAACAGTCCCATCGACGACTGAACCAGACACTACTGACTGAATAATTTGTGGAGGCACACATGAAAAAATACAACGTCACCGTCAACGGCGTCACCTATGAAGTCCTCGTCGAGGAGACCGATTCCGCAGCCGCACCGACCGCTCCCGCCGCAGCCCCGAAAGCCGCAGCTCCGAAGGCGCCCGCAGCCGCTCCCAAGGCCGAACCCTCCGGCGCGCAGGGAGGCATCAAGGTCACGGCTCCGATGCCCGGCACCATTCTCAAAATGAACGTCAAGGTCGGCGATACCGTCAAGGCCAACGACCTCGTCTGCGTCCTCGAGGCCATGAAGATGGAAAACGAGATCTTCGCGAAGGAAGGCGGGGTCGTCAAGACCGTCGACGCGCCGCAGGGCTCCTCCGTCAACTCCGGCGACACGATCATCACGCTGGGCTGATTTTACTCCAAACCATATCAATACAGGAGTGAAACAAAGTGAGCTTTTTTACGAATCTATACAATACCACGGGGCTCCCGATCCTGTTTGAAGATCCGATCCATCTCGTCAAGACCCTCGTCATGTACGTGATCATCGGAGCGCTCTTCTACCTCGCGATTGTGAAGAAGTTCGAGCCGCTGCTCCTCCTCCCGATCGCCTTCGGCATGCTCCTCGCGAACCTCCCCGGCGCGAACCTGTACCACATCGACCTCTTCATCCATGAGGACGGCTCGCCCATCAACATGCAGCAGATCGCCGAACAGGGAAATCTGATCGACTTCCTCTACCTCGGCGTCAAGCTCGGCATCTATCCGTCGCTGATCTTCCTCGGCGTCGGCGCGATGACCGACTTCTCCGCGCTGATCGCGAATCCGAAGTCCCTGCTCATGGGCGCGGGCGCGCAGCTCGGCGTGTTCGTCGCGTTCTCCGGCGCGATCCTACTCGGCTTTACGCCTGAGGAGGCCGGCTCCATCGGCATCATCGGCGGCGCGGACGGTCCTACGGCGATCCTCGTCACGAAGACCCTCGCCCCCCACCTCCTCGGCGCGATCGCGATCGCCGCGTACAGCTACATGGCGCTGATCCCGATCATCCAGCCCCCGTTCATGAAACTCCTGACGACCAAGGAGGAGCGCTCTATCGTCATGACGACGCTCCGTCCGGTCTCGAAGCTTGAGAAGATCCTCTTCCCGATCATCGTCACGCTCGTCGTCACCATGATCGTTCCGGACGCCGCGCCGCTCGTCGGCTTCCTGATGCTCGGCAACCTGCTGAACGTCTCGGGCGTCTGCGACCGTCTCTCCAAAACCGCGCAGAATGAGCTGATGAACATCGTCACGATCTTCCTCGGCGTCTCGGTCGGCGCGACGGCGAACGCGGACAATTTCCTCGCCTTCTCCACGATCAAGATCATCGTCCTCGGCCTCACCGCGTTCTGCATCTCGACGGTCGGCGGCCTTCTGACGGGCAAGATCATGTGCTGGATCACGAAGGGCAAGATCAACCCGCTGATCGGTTCCGCGGGCGTTTCCGCCGTTCCGATGGCTGCGCGCGTTTCGCAGGTCGTCGGTCAGCGTGAGAATCCTTCGAACTTCCTGCTCATGCATGCCATGGGTCCGAACGTCGCGGGCGTCATCGGTTCCGCGGTTGCCGCCGGCGTGTTCCTCTCCTATTTTGCCTGATTCTCCATACGATATAACGAAAGGTCTATATAACTATGGCTAAAGTGAAAATTACGGAGACCGTCCTCCGCGACGCGCACCAGTCCCTGATCGCCACCCGGATGACGACGGACGAAATGCTTCCGATCCTCGAGGAGCTCGACAAGGTCGGCTATCACTCCCTCGAAGCGTGGGGCGGCGCGACGTTCGATTCCTGCATGCGCTTCCTCAACGAGGATCCGTGGGAGCGGCTCCGCATCATCCGCTCCAAGGTGAAGAACACCAAGCTGCAGATGCTCTTCCGTGGACAGAACATCCTCGGCTACCGCCACTATGCAGACGACGTGGTCGAATACTTCGTGCAGAAGTCGATCGCGAACGGCATCGACATCATCCGCATTTTCGACGCGATGAACGACGCGCGGAACCTGAAAACCGCGATCAACGCGACGAAGAAGGAAGGCGGGCACGTTCAGGCCGCGATCTCCTACACCATCAGCCCGGTCCATTCCTCCGCCGCCTTTGCGCAGTACGCGAAGGAGCTCGAGGAGATGGGCGCGGATTCCATCTGCATCAAGGATATGTCCGGTCTTCTGACACCCTACACGGCGTACGACCTCGTGAAGACGCTCAAGAGCGAGGTGAAGATCCCGATCCAGCTGCACACGCACTACACGACCGGCCTCGCCTCCATGACGATCCTCAAAGCGATCGAAGCGGGCGTGGACGTCGTCGATACCGCGATCTCCCCGATGGCGATGGGCACCTCTCAGGCGCCGACCGAAGCGATCGTCGCGACCCTGCAGGGCACCGAATACGACACCGGTCTCGACCTTCGCCAGCTCGATAAGGTCTGCAAGTACTTCACCCCTCTGCGCGAGAAATACCTCGCCTCCGGTCAGCTCGACCCGAAGGTCCTCAAAGTCGACGTCAACTGCCTCCTCTATCAGGTGCCGGGCGGCATGCTCTCGAACCTCGTGTCCCAGCTCAAGCAGCAAGGCAAGAGCGAGAAGCTCGCCGAGGTGCTCGAAGAGGTCCCGCGCGTCCGCGAGGATGCCGGATATCCGCCGCTTGTCACGCCTACCTCCCAGATCGTCGGCACGCAGGCCGTTCTGAACGTCATCGCGGGCGAGCGCTACAAGCTCGTATCGAAGGAATTCAAGGGCATGATCCGCGGCGAGTACGGCAAGTCCCCCGCGCCGATCAAGCCGGAATTCGTGAAGAAGATCATCGGCGATGAGCAGCCCATCACCTACCGTCCCGCCGACGCCATCAAGCCGGAGCTCGAAATCCTCCGCGAGAAGGTGAAGCCGTGGGAGGAGCAGGAGGAGGACGTCCTGTCCTACGCGCTCTTTGAACAGGTCGCGACGAAGTTCTTCGAATACCGCAAGGCAAAGAAGTACGGTCTCGACGCGGACAACGGGGACGCTGCCCTCGGCGTTCACACCGTCTGATCTATGGTCCTTGTCTGTGACCGGGAGGTCTCGGACCGGGCAATCGCATGCAGAGAGCGGATGCGCGAGCGCGGAATCCCCGCGGCGGCCTCCGCTCTTTCTTCGATCCGGGACTGTCTTCCCGCGCGGTTTTTCGTGACCTTCACGGACGTCTTTGACGATCTGCGAAGGCTGCCCTTCGGGGAGATCTTCTGCGTCGCCGTCGGGGAGGGATTCGTCAACTCCGCGCTGAACGCCGTCCGCGTGCCTGATCCCGAATCCGCGGCGGACGAGGTGTGGGACAGGCTTCCGGCCTTGCTCGGGAACCGTGTGGCGGCGCGGAGCTCCTTCGGGATCCATCTGACGCCCGAGATCTTCCGCGGCGCGGGATTTTACGAGATCCGCGGACATACCGTCGTCTTCACGCCGTCGGAGGAGCGGGTATTCCTGTATCTTCTCTCCGCGACGGATGCGGGACACTGCGCACCGCCCGCCGTGATCCGCGCGTACTGCGCCTCCGGGGAAGCCTCATCGGACGACGCCAACGCCGCCTCCGCGCTCGTCTCTGCCGTCAATCGCAAGCTCGAAGAGGTGAGCGACGGACGTGCGTTCCGCGAAAAACGTCTTGCCGGATATTACCGGGGAGGGATCTGAACATGGCTGAACACATGAATCTCACCGAGCGCGCCGAGGATATGCGCGGCTTCTTCGAGCGGAAGGCGGACGGGTATGACGACGTGCACTTCGCCTTCATGGAGACGAAGCGGCTCCTGACCGAATACCTGCGGGACGGCACCTCGCGGATCCTCGATCTCGGCGGCGGGACGGGACTCGAGCTCATTCCGCTGTTCGAGCGGTTCCCGGACGCGCGGGTGACGGTCGTCGATCTCTCCCCGGCGATGCTCGGCGCGCTTATGAAGCGGCCCTTCGCCGACCGGGTGACGGCGGTGTGCGGGGATTTCTTCGAGGTCGATTTCGGGATGAATTTCGACGCCGTCATCTCGACCTCGGCCCTGCATCACTTCGAGCCGGAGGACAAGCGGGTCCTGTACCGGAAGGTTTACGACTGTCTTGCCCCGGGCGGGCTCTTTCTCAACGCCGACAAGATCTCCGTGAACCGGCAGGCTGAGGCGGATGCGTTCGCATATTACCGCACGCACAGGGACAACCCCGACTGCGCGCACATCGACACCCCGCTCGCGCCGTCGACGGAGGCGGAGATCCTCGAGAACGCCGGATTCGCCCGGATCGAGGTGCGCCTGACCGACCGTGACAACTACCGTCTGTTCCTCGCGGAGAAATAATAATAAAACCGCTGCATCGATCGTGCGGCGGTTTTCTTGCGTTTCAGAATTTCATGCGGTCGATCAGCTCCAGCTTGCGGCGGGAGGAGCTGTATGCGAGGCGGAGGTCGCCCATGGCGTTCGCGGCGTCTTCGAGATCGCAGAGGACGCGGTACTGCATGTAGAAGGGAAGCGCGGCGTCGAGGGAGAGCTCCCGCAGCTTCTTCGCGCCCTCGTTCGGACGGTCCGCCCGGATCAGGGAGCGCGCCGTGAGATGGCGGTCATAATGCGATCCGCGTGGGAAATCCTCCCGGCGCGCGGCGTCCGTCAATGCGCGGAAGTACGCCACGGTGAGATACGGAACGAGGGGACCGACGGAGGACGGATCGCACAGGGCGGGCGGCACCTCGCGGGTCGAGGCGGCCTCGCAGAGCTCGCGCAGATAGCGGACGGCGGCGGTGAAGTCCTCGCGGCAGTAGATCGACTGCGCGGCGCAGCGTTCGGCTTCGTCGAGCTCGCGGCCTGCGGAGCGGAGGGCAAACGAGGAGGCGTGCTCCTTCGCGAGGAGGAAATGCGCTTCGGCGAGGATCCGGGCGACCTCGTCGTCGATCGAGGACGGCGGAAGGTTTGCGCAGAGCTCGATGCAGAGGGCGGCGTCCCCCTCCTGCCAGGCCTCCTTCAGCCGTCCGATCACGGAGAGCTTCAGATACCGGCCCTCCTGCTCGGCGTCGGAGAAGAAGTACCCGACCGGGGCTTCGAGGCGTTCGGCGAGCCACAGGAGCGTCTGGACGGACGGGGAAGCGCTTCCGGATTCGATCAGGCTGAGCATATTCCGCGTGATGTGCCCGCCCGCCAGCTCCTTCTGCGTCATCCCGCGCTTGAGCCGCAGCTCCCGCACGCGCGCGCCGAGATCGCGCTCATTCATCGGACTTGCCCGTCTTCGGGCGGATGCCGTATTTCTCGTCCATTGCGGCGAGCTTCTTCTCGATGCCGTCGAGTACGCCGTTCTGGTAGTACGCGATGAGGCTGTTCATCTCGTCGCTCCGGGCGGTCAGCTTCGTGAGCATGGTCTTGATTTCGTATTCGATGTCGGTGATCGACGTGGTGAGCTCGCGGATGCAGTTCTCGACGCTTCCGTGCAGATCGCCGCTGACGTTGTCGAGAAGCTCCGTCGCCGTCTGGGAGATGCGCTCGCGGATGTACGCGGCCTCCTCCTCGGTCTCGGCGCGGGTCTTCGCGATCACGGCGTCGCATTCGGCGCGCTTCTGCTCGCATTCGAGCTCGATGTCCGCGCGGAGCTTTTCCGCCTCGGATTTCGCGCTGCCGACGATCTCCTCCGCGCTCCGGTTGGCGTTGATGAGGATGTCGCCGAGCTGGGAGCTGATCTTGTCGTACATCGAGAGCTTGTAGGCGTCGCTGCCTTTCTCGTTGACGCTCCCGCGCGCCGCCGCGACCTTTTCCGCGACCTCGGCGTCGACCGACGTGCGGACCGCCGCGATCTCGGCCTCCTTCGAGTTCTTCAGCTCCTCGATCTGTTCGAGAACATAGGTCTTGAGGTGCGCCGCCTCGCGCTCGCGGTCCGCCAGCTTGGCGCGAAGATCCGTGACCTCTCCGTTGTGGCGGTCGTTCGCGAGGTAGAGCTCCTCGGCGGATTTGTCCGCGGTCTCCTGCGCCGCCGCAAGGGAAGTCCGAAGCGCCTCGGCCTCGGCTCTCGCGGTATCGAGCTCGGCGCGCAGGGTCTCCGCCAATGCCTTCGCCGTGTCCGCCTCTGCGCGCAGGGCGTCGGATTCAGACTTCGCCTGCTCGATCTGCGCCCGGGCCTCGTCGGCGGATTTTTTTGCCTCGTCCAGCTCCGCCGCGCGGGATGCTGCGAGGGCGTTTGCCTCTTCCAGCGATTTTTCCGCCGCGAGCTTTTCTTCGCGGAGATGCGAGACGGATTCCGCGAGCCCCTCGGCGTTCTGCGTCAGGGCGTCAAATTCCGCGCGCAGCGATTCGTACGCGCTCTGTTTCTCTTCCTGCTCCGCGCGGAGGGCGTCGAGCTCCGCCGTCTTCGCTTCGAGATCGGCACGAAGGGCTTCGCGCGCCGCGTCCGCTTCTTCGAGCTCCGCCGTGCGGGTCTCAGCCTGCGCTTCGAGGGCGGCGATGGATCCGCGGGCGGCTTCAAGGTCGCGCTTCGCGTAATCCGCCTTCTTCTGCGCTTCCTCGAGCTCTTCCGCGTGGCGGAGGTCGGTCTCCTTGATGTATCGGTTGACGTCGTCCTTGTGGTATCCGCCGAGCTGTGTGCGGAAACGTCTTGCTTCGTCGTTCATAATGGTCCTCCGGATGGGATTCCTGTTTTGGTTTATTGTAGCACAGAATCCCGGAAAAATCAACCGTTTGCGACAGATTCATCGAGCTGTCCGTAAAAATTATTTACACAACGACCGCCCTTTATGCACGAAGGCGCGAGGCGACAAAAAGATTTTCCCGGGACGGGCAAAAAACAGCGAAGTTATATATGGACAATCGCCGCGGAACGTGGTATAATGTACAGTATCTGAATTATTGCGCATTACCTGAAAAAGGATGGAATCATTATGGATTATCAGACGCTTGCGGATCTTCTGTTTCCCGACGTGACGATGACGCCCGAGGAGGTCGAGGCGAAATACCCGCCGCGCAATCTCCCCGAGGGCGCGAAGGTCACGCGTTTCGCCCCCAGCCCGACCGGATTCGTCCACTTCGGCGGCATGTATCAGGCGGTCGTGGACGAGCGGCTCGCGCATCAGTCCGGCGGCGTG
>CACZSA010000027.1 GCA_902783705.1 uncultured Ruminococcus sp. | reverse complement strand
CGGCTGGCGCACAAGAGGCCTCCGGAGCCGGCCTCTTGTGAATCACCGCTCCCAAAGGAGAGGGAGGAGCGCCTCCCCCTCCTTTGGGAACCACCTCCACCCCCTCAGGTATAACCTCCCTTTTGATTCGGAAGCGTTGTTCAATGGGGGCTAAACATGTAGCATAACAGGATTACAGGGGCCTCACCATGATAGTCAGCTTGAAAGTATCAAGATACGCTCAACGCCGAGGATGCAGCGGAACGTGTTAGTCCATTACTCCATGAAGGTGCAGAGCGTAAATGTTCGATCCAAGCCTAACACTTGCGCACAGCACCTTCACCTCGGCGTAGCTGACAAGTCTAACACGTGCAAACAGCACCTTTGGCGTTGAGCGAGCCACAAATGATGAAGTGTCGCTCAAATTGGTGATGGCCCCTGTAAATCAACATACGATAGGCGAGATGGAACTTGTTCCATCCGCCGTTGGACCAAACCTCATTGAGCAAAGGTGCAGATAAGCCAAGGTGCGCACATTGCAGAAGGAGTGGAGTCCAGAGGCGAGGAATTCTTTCCTCGTCCTCTGGGGCCTGGAGATTCCTAAGAGGACCCGGCCCGAGGGTCCTCTTAGGTCCCGTCCGGAAGGACAAAAAAACAATCGATTTGGTCGATACATCCCCGCAAGCGTCAGCGCGCAGGACACGAGAAAATACTCTTCCTCTTCCCCTGTATGGAAGGTGCGGATCCCTTCATCTGCAAGCATCCGCGCAGGCTATACGCCGCATAACAGGCCGTCAGGCCAAATCCGAAAGGAGGATTTCCAATCACATCATGAACGCAGAAGTTCTTGCGCTTCTGGAAGCGCGATTCCCCATTCCCGCGCTGGAATATTACCGCCGCATCGCCACCTGGGATGCGTGGTGGCGCGGGCATGACCGCTCCTTCCATGAGTTCACCGAAAACACCGTCGCCGGACACAGCGTCCGCCGGCAGCTCTACCGCATGAACATGGCGAAAAAGGTCGCCGAGGACTGGGCCTCCCTCCTCCTCAACGACCGCACCGCCGTCGATATCGCCGATCCCGCCGGGGCAGCCTTCGTCTCCTCCGTCTTCGCGAAAACCGACTTCATGCGGCAGGCCAACCGCCTCGTCGAGCGCGCCTTCGCCGTCGGGACCGGAGCCGCCATCCTCCGCCTCTCCGGGGAGCTCGATGAGGAGGGACGCCTCGCCGCCTCGCCCGACAATCCCCCGGGCATCTCCTTCGAATTCCTCGACGCCGATCACGTGGTCCCCCTCAGCGTCGAATGCGGGGAGATCACCGAGGCCGCCTTCGTCTCCGAGGGCATCCGGCGCGGCGAGGAGACCGTCTACCTCGAGCTGCACACCCGCGAGGCCGACGGCTACGTCATCCGCAACGAGTTCTTCGTGCGCCGCGAGGGACGGCTCGAGCGGGAGAAGAATCCCCCCGGATGCCCGCCCGAGATCCGCACGGGTTCTCCCCGCCCGCTCTTCTCGATCCTCACGCCAAACATCGTCTCCTCCGCCGAGGGGGCGTGCGGGCTCGGCATGTCCGTCTACGCCGACGCGATCGACTGCCTCAAGGGCGTGGATCTGGCCTTCAACAATTTCTGCCGCGACATCAAGCTCGGCGGGAAGAAGGTCTTCCTCAACCAGACCCTCGTCAGCCGGGACGAGTGGGGCAACATCCTCACCCCCGACGACGTGGCGCAGCAGCTCTTCGTGACCGTCGGGGACACCGACATCGCCGATCACCCGATGATCGCGGAGCACAACCCCGAGCTGCGGTCCGCCGAGAACGCCGAGGCCGTCCAGTGCCAGCTCAACTACCTCTCGTTCCGCTGCGGACTGGGTGCGCATCACTACACCTTCTCCGACGCCGAGGGCAGGGCGCGGCTGACGGCGACGCAGTACATGGGCGAGCGGCAGGACATGCGCCAGAACATGGCGAAGCATCAGAAGAACGTCGAGCGGTTCCTCGCCGGCGCGGTCCGGGCGCTTCTCTGGTGCGCGGCGCGGGTGATCGGACTCCCGGTCGACGAGGGGGCCGAGATCCGCGTCCGGTTCGACGACTCCTACTTCACCGACACCGAAAGCCAGCGGGAACGCGATCTGCGCGAGCTCGCGGCGGGCGTGCTCTCGGTCGAGGAGTACCGGAAGAAATGGATCGGAGGTGAGGGCTGTGCCTGATCTCATGGAGCTCTTCGGCGAGGAGCGGCTCACCTACGCCGAGCTCTGCGAGCGGATGAAGGCCGCCGGGCTCGAATACGGAGACGTCGGCGCGGCGAAGGCCGAATTCGCCCGTCAGCTCAACGACGTCCGCCGGTCCGCCGCGCTGGAGCGAGAGCTCGACCGGGCGAAGGTGCGGAACCGCTCGATCGTCTCGAAGATCATCGACATGGACCGCGTGACGGTCGGAGAGGACGGCGCGCACGGCATCGCGGAGCAGCTCGACGATCTGCGCCGCAGCGATCCCTACCTCTTCGAGCCGGACGAGCGGCCCGCCCCCGCACCGTCTGCCCCGGCGACCTCCGGCGTGCGCTTCTCGAGCGGGATGCGCCACACCGAGGCCGCGCCGGATCCCGACACCATGAGCGACGCGGAATACTACCGCGCGGTCAAGAAACTCTAATTCAAAGAAAGGCTGGTACATTTCATGGCAAACTTCGATTTTTCGGTCAAGAGAGTGGCGCGCGAGGCGCTTCCGTTCCTGTGCGACAATCTCGTCTTCCCGAACCTCATCTACCGCGAGACCGCGGACGCCCCGGCGGCGAAGCAGGGAGACGTCGTCTCCGTCCGCTGCCCGGTGAAGCTCGAGGCCACCGACTTCAACGAAGAGGACGGCGTCACCCCCGGCACGCTCCGCCCGAATCTCGTCGACGTGAAGCTCGACCACCTCGCGACCGTCGACATGCAGGTCGGCGCGATCGAGGCGGCGTGCGACTTTGACTCCGTCGTCAAGACCTTCATCGAACCCGCGGCGGCGGCCCTCGCGCAGAAGATCAACGCCGAAGGGCTCGCGCTCTACAAGGACATCCCCGGCGTCGTGAAGGAGGCGCACGAGGTCTCCCTCGACGATTTCGCGGAGGCGGCCTGCATCCTCGACGAGAGACGCGTCCCCGCGGGCAATCGCTACGCCGTCTGGTCCCCGTCCGCGGCGCGCGCGCTGAAGCAGATCCCCGCCGTCGTGAACGCGGAGAAGTGCGGCTCCAACACCGCCCTGCGCACCGGCGCGATCGGCAAGGTCTTCGGCATCGAAAACTACACCTCCCAGGCCGTTGCAACGCATGAGAGCGAGTTCGACGGCACCCTCAAGGCGGCCTCCGCGCACACCGCGTCCGACGCCCTCGCGATGACGGTCACGGGCGGCGGTCCCATCCAGCGCGGCGACCTTCTGAAGATCGGCGACCGTGTCTACACGGCGACTGCGGACGGCGTGCAGAGCGGCGCGGTCATCACGGTCTCCGTCTACCCGAAGGTCACCTGCGCGGCGAACGCGGCGATCACGCTGATCGGCAAGCACACGGCGAACCTCGTGTTCCATCCGAACGCGTTCGCCTTCGTGTCCCGTCCGCTCGCGGCTCCGGCGGGCGTCGAGTCGTACGTCACCACCTTCAACGGCATCTCCCTCCGCGTGGTGCGCGGCTACGACATGAAGTACAAGCGCGAGATGCTCTCGATGGACGTGCTCTACGCCTTCAAGACCATCGATCCCGCGCTTGCCGTCCGCTACTCCATCGGCGCGTAAGGCGTCTGACGGAGCAGACAAAGGAGTGCGGCGATGAAGCGCGCGAGCGAGTACACGATCCTTGGCCTCCTCTGGCCCCTCGTGCCGGACGACATGACGGAGGCGCAGCGGGAGGCGTTCGAGGCAGCCGTCGAGGCGCAGGCCCGGTTCTCGGAGAGCGGCGCGGGAAAGCGGTCCGGCGCGGTCTCCTCCGAGGCGGTCGGGGATGTGCGCGTGACCTATCGGGAGGCGGATTCCGGGTCCGGGCGGGTCGCTCTGCGGGGGGAGGCAGTCTCCCCCGAGGCGGCGGCGATCCTGACGGGCGCGGGACTCCTCACCCGGTGGGTATGAAGAAGGGAGGCGCGGCATGATCTTTTCGGATACGGCGCTCTACCGCTCCTTTCGGGGAGACGCGGCGGGGTGGGATGCGGACTACGAGGATTTCTCCCTCATGGGGGTCCTCGTCCGCGAACGCCGCGCGTCGGATCCCGAGCGTCCCGAGGACGGCACAACGCATCTCTGGTTCTTCCCCGGTCTGAGTACCTGCGCGGACGGGGAGGGCCATCCCGCTCCCCCTCCGGCGTACCGCGCGGGCGACCTCGTCGTTCTGCGGGCCGGGGAGGCGGATGAGCGGGTGCTCCGGGTCGAGGCGGCGGACAATGCCCAAGCCTCCCCGGCATCCGGAGCGGCGCATGTGCGGCTGACGCTGAGGTGACGCGATGCGGATCACGGCGGCGGTAACAGAAGAAAATGTCGGCGGGATCGCGCGGCGGCTGGCATCGCTCGGTCCGGCGGTGGGACAGGTTCTCGGGGAGGCGGTCATCCGCTCCTCGGAGCCCTACGTCCCTTACCGGACCGGGCGGCTCGCCTCCTCGGTCACGCTCGAGGTGGGAGACGACGGGACGTGCGCGGTCCGGTGGACGGCTCCCTATGCCGGGGAGTGCTATTACGCCGACCGGACGTTCAGCCGCAGGATCCATCCGCTGGCGACGGCGCGGTGGTTTGAGGCGGCAAAGGCGTCGGACGGCCCCGCCTGGATCGCCGCGGCACAGGAGGCGGTGAACGGACGGGCGGACGCCGGACCGAACGAAAACGGCGGCATTCAGAACAACACGGGAGGCAGAATGGCATGGAAGTATTGACGATTCCCGCGCGGCTTGCGGAATGGTTCGGCGGATCGGGAACGGTCCCCTTTGTCCCGGAGGCATGGCGGGAGGGCGCGGCGACGGTGCGGCTCACGGGCGGCATGACGGCGGCGCGGACCTATGTCGACGGCTCGCGGAGGCTGGCGGTGCCCTTCGAGGTGCGCGTCCGGTGCCGCGGATACGCCGTCTCGGACCGGCTCGGGGCGGTGGATTTCTTCCGCATCCTCGGGCAGTACGTGCGGACGCATCTCATTCCGGTCTTTGAGCCGGAGATCGAGGGCGGCGAATGGATCCGGGGCGAGGTGACGGAGGCGGGCGGACCGTCGAAATCCGCCGTCTATGAGAACGGCGACGAGGAATACCGCGCGGCGTACGTATTGACGGTGTTCTGTCCGAAGGACAAGCCGGAGGACCTGTCTGCGGACCCGTCTTCAGACGCACCGGACGAGCACGAAAACTAAACAGGAGGAAATCATGGCGATTGTAAAAAGAGCCGACAGGCAGCATTACATGAACACCGGAACGGCGCAGGATCCCGTCTGGAGCCGGATCGGCGAGGGCTTCACCGAGTTCGCGGAATCGAAGAACGCGGTGAGCTATCAGCGGCGCTACATCCACGAGTACACCAAGCGCACGGACGTGACGGGATACGCCCCGGTGATCGACTACGAGTTCGAGGTCTACACCGCGAATCCGGTCATCGAGCGGCTGCGCCGGATCGCGGACGCGGAGCTCGTGGGCGAGGACGCGAAGGTCGACGTCCTGACGGTCGATCTCTTCGACGCGGACACGGTCCCGGGACGCTATAAGGCCTACCGGAGACAGTATTCCGTCATCCCGGACGAGAGCGGCAAGGGGACGGACGCGCTGGTCTACACCGGAACGATGAAGGGCGTCGGCGACATCGAAGAGGGCACGTTCGTGCCGTCGAGCGGCGTCTGGACGAAGAAGGCCTGATATGGCAGGCCGCTTTCAGTGGAAGGGGCATGAATTCCCCTTCGACATCACGGACGCCCGCTGCATCGCGAGGATCGCCGAGGCGGTGCGGCGGGTCAAGGCGGGGATCCCGGCGAAAAGCGCACCCGAAGCCCCCGGCGGCGGTCTGGATGCGCTGGCCTCGGACGCCGCACAGTACTGCGCGCTCGTGGAGGCATTCTTCGCCGCCCTGTTCGGGGAGGAGGCGGTCCTCACCCTCTTCGGCGGGCGGCAGAGCCTCGAGGAGCACGGGTCCGCATGGGCCTCGTTCACCGCATACGCGGCGGGAGAGCTCGAACGGCTGGACCAGGCGCGCCGGGAGGCCGAGGAACGCTACGGCTCCATGGCGGATACGCTCGGCGTCCTCGGCTTCGATCTCCCCGGGGAGGCCGGCTGATGCGCGGCTGGATGTGGGAGCCCCTGCCGGACGCGGCGAACGGGATCCCGGTGCACGTCGATTTCAGGCGGTGGATCCTGTTCTACCGCCTCCTCGCCGACCCGGAGGTCCCGGAGGCCGTCAAGCCCGCCGTCGCCGCCCGGATCGTGTGCCGGGAGATCCCCGGGGCGGAGAAGCCCGACGAGCGGGACCGCGTGACCCGCGCGCTGCTGACCTTCGCGTCCGGCGGCGATGCGGTCCCGGAGGACGGAGAGGCGGGGGAGGCGCCGCGGGAGGAGCTGTTCGACTTCATGGAGGACGGGGAGCGGATCCTCGCGTCCTTCCGCGCGGCGTACGGGATCGATCTGACGGCGGCGCGGATGCACTGGTGGGTGTTCCTCGCCCTGCTGCGCGGGCTGCCGCCGGAATCCCCCTTCATGCGGGCCGTCCGGCTGCGCGCGCTCGATCCCGCCGGGATCGAAGACGACCGGGTGCGGCGCGAGGTCCGGCGGGCAAAGCGGTCCGTGCGGCTCGGACGGCCCGAATCACTGGACTATAAGGAGGTATAAACAATGGATGGTTCCGTAACCATCGGCGTGGGACTGGACACGGCGTCGTTCATGCAGTCCCTCGCGTCGCTGGAATCCGAGCTTTCCGCCGTCGGTCCGCGGATCGTATCGGCGCTCTCGGCATCCCTCGGCGGGGACGGGCTGGTCTCGGTCGTCGCCGGAGCGGCCGCGGCCTGCGTATCGGCGTTCGCCGGAGCGGGCTGGGAGGGTGCCGGAGCGTCGGCAGGCCAGTCGCTCGCGTCGGGCGTCTCTCAGAGCGGCGCTGCCGTGGCGTCTGCTGTCTCCGCGATCGCGTCCCAGGCGTCCGGGGCGTTCTCCGGGGGCGGCTGGTTTGGGATCGGCGCGTCGATGATGCAGGGCGTCGCGGCGGGCGTCCGTGCGGCGGGGGCGGAGGTGACGGCGGCGATCCGGGCCGTGTCTGCCGAAGCGGAGGCCGCCGTGAAATCGTATTACGCCATCGCGTCTCCCTCTCGCCTGATGCGGGACGAGGTCGGCGTCATGATCTCCCGCGGGATCGCCGAGGGGATCACGGACGGCGCGCCCTACGTCGAGGAGGCCATGCGCGGGACGTGGAGCGGCGGACGGTCCGTCCCGGTGCAGCAGCCGGGGGACAGCCGCGCCGTGACGCAGAACATCTACCTGCGCGACACGGACGCCTCCCCCTACCGCACGGCGAGACGCATCCGGAAGGAAAGCGAGGCGATGTTCCGATGACCCATGACTACAAGATCACCCTGACGGACAGCCGGGGACGGACGCTCACGGTGTCTCCGGACGCCCCGTGCAGGCTCACCGAGGGCGGACTCGACGGCTTTGAGTGCGCGGGCTTCGACGTCCGGGTGCGCGCCTATGCCTCGACGGCGGGCGGGTACGCCGAGACGAGACGGTTCGCCGAGCGCGAGCTCTCGATGACGTTCACGGTCGGGGACGGGGAAGAAGAGGACGCGGAGTCGATCCGGCGGCGGATCGTGTCGATGATGGATCCCGGCGCGGACCTGCTCCTCGACGCGCAGCTCTTCGGCGAGCGGCGGCAGATCACCGTCATCCCCGCCGAGCGGCCGGAATTCCGCCGTCCGCACTTCCATCATCCGCTCGAAGCGACCCTTTCGTTCGTCGCGCCGGAGGTCTTCTTCCGCGAGCCGGAGCCGACGGGCGTGCAGTTCCGCGACGGGGTGCCGCTCTTCGCGTGTCCCATGAACCTCTGGCGGGGCGCGGGGACGGTCTCGGGGCTCCTGCGCGTGCGGAACGAGGCCGAGATCCGCAATCCCGGCGACGGACCGTGCGGCGTGGTGGTCACCTTCCGGGCTGAGGGCGGCGACGTCGTCTCTCCGGTCATCACGGCGGGGGAGAAGTTCATCCGCTGTCCCCTGACCCTCGCGGACGGCGACGAGATGGAGATCGACACCCGCCCGCGCCGCAAGACCATCACGGTGAACGGCGAGCGCGTCTTCGTCTTTGAGCGGGACAGCACGTTCTTCCAGCTCCCGCCGGGGACGACGGTCGTGACGGTCGGCGCGGCGGAGGGCGAGGATTACCTCAAGGCAAGGATCGCGTTCACGCCGATCTACTACGGCATGTAAAGGGAGGGGACGACATGGAAAAGGGCGGAGAGCTCACTTTTCTCGACGGGGATTTCGCACCCGTCGAAGGTCCGGTGGAGGAATATGGTTCCGCCGTGTGGTCGGAACGGTATTTTGAGCCGGGATCGTTTACCCTGCGGATGCCGCGCTCCCTCCTCCGGCGCGTGAGCCGCGCGATGTACGTGCGGTGCGGCGGGGAGGACGGCGGGATCCTCTGCGGACGGATCGAATACCGGGGTGCGGAGGAGGCGGGGGCGTGCGAGATCGGCGGACGGCTGCTCGGCGCGCTCCTCGAGGACCGGGTGATCGCCGAGATCCCCACCCTCCCGGCGGACACGGACGCGGCGGAGGCGGTGCTCAGCGCGGCGGAGGCGAATCTGCGCGGCATGGGCATCCTGGTGGATCGGGAGAACTCGGTCACCCTCGGCTCCCCGGCGTCTCCCGCGGGCCGGTGGGACAACCTCGGCGCGTGGTGCTATGCCGCGCTCAAGCCTTATGGCGCCGCGCCCGAGATCCGGCTTCGTCCGATGGGTGAGAACGGCGCGCTCGTCCCGGTCCTGCGCGTGATCCGGGGCGTCGACCGGTCGGCGGAGGGGAATGCGGGGCGCGTCGTGTTCTCCAAATCGTTCGGGAACATCCTGTCCGTCTCGTTCGAGCGCGACGGGAGCCGGATGAAAAACGCCGTCTACGTCGAAGGCGCGGACGGCACGGTGGTTCTTGCGGATCAAAGCGGAGGAGCCGGGCGGCGCGAGACGTACAAAAAGGCGTCGGACATCGCGCCTACGAAATATGAGAACGAGACGGCCTACCGCGCGGCCCTGATGCGCCGGGGCGAGGAGCTTCTGGCGGGGCGGGCGGAGGTGCTGTGCGTCTCGGCGGAGAGCGACACCGGGGCCCTGCCGGTCTGGGGTCGGGACTATCGTCTCGGCGACGTGTGCGACGTGGCGGACGAGGAGATCGGCGTGTCGTTCGCGGTGCGGCTGACGGGCGTGGATCACGTCTGGGAGGGCGGCGGCGCGATGCGGGTCCCGATCTTCGGCGAGGAAGCCCGCCTCCTCCGCCGGCTGACGGAAGAGGAGAGAATGTAGGGGTGCGGCGCAGAATGGCGGCACCGATCCGGAAATATACAAGGAGGCAGACATGGCAATCTACTTTCATCCCGTGAACGGCGGGATGTTCGATTCCACCGAGATGGTGGAGGAGGTCGGAGGATTCCCGCGGGGCGACAAGGCGGTGGACGCCGCGTTCTTCGCGAAGATGTTCTCCTGCTTCTACAAGGACGGCATCATCGGCGCGGACAGTTTCCGCGTGACGGCGGCGGGCGGGCTCACGGTCCGGGTCGCGCCGGGGGTCGCGTGGGCGCTCGGACGCATGGCCTGGCAGAAGACGCCCCTCACCTTCACGCTCGAGGCGGGGAAGAGCTGGACGATCCTTTTGCGCCTGAACACGGCGGCGGGCGAATTCACCTGCGTGGCGACCGACAGCGGCGCGGGACTTCCGAACCGCACGGAATCCGTGTGCGACCTGATCCTCGGCGAGGTGACGATCCCCGCGGGCGCGTCGAGCATCTCGGCGGTCACGGACACGCGGACGGACGCGGCGAAGTGCGGCGAGGTCACGTCGGCGGTCGACGCGCTCGGCGTGGTTGAAACGGCCCGCAACGCGTCGATGCTCGGCGGAGCGGCGGCGTCCGAGTACCTCAAAAAGTCCGGCGGCACGATGACGGGCACGCTCCGCGCGGCGTCGGACACGACCGGGGCCTCGATGGTGCGGAATATCTCCTACGGGACGACCGTGCCGACCACGCTCGCGGACGGGGAGCTCTTCATCCAGCTCGCGGACTGACGGGAGGGGCGGCATGAAATATCTCTTTCACACCCTGGACCGCTTCCGGGTGAACAACGTGCTGATGGTCCTGCGCGTCAAAACGGACGGGACGACGCTCTATGCGACGCTCCGCATGCCGAACGACGAGGCGATGCCCGAGATCACGGTGACCCTCGGCTACGGCGGCGTGACGAAGACGATGACACGGACCTCGGCGTACGAGCTCTCCGTGACGTTTGCGTACAACGACGCCGTGAAGACGATCACCTTCCACGGCGTGACGGTCTATTACCTCGAGGTGCCGGCGACGTCCGTGACATGGCGGGCGGGGGTGAACGATCCCGATCCGACGCTCACGGTCGCGGTCGACGGCGCGCATCTGAACGCCTCGAACTGGGTCCGCGTGATCTCGGAGTGGACGCCGCCGGGGACGGTGCTGCGGATGCTCGAGGTGCGGACCCACGACATCGACCCGGGCGAGACCGAATGGACGCACCGGCTTTACAGCTACAACAACTCCTTCATGCCGCACCCGTACAACTACTACGTCGGCGCGGACATGGACGAGGGGAGCGAATACTGGTTCCGCTTCCTCTACGCGGCATTCCGGGAGGGCGACGAGGACGACCACGACGGCTACTACGGCCTCCTCGAGTTCGACACGGAGCACGCCTTTGTCAGCGGGACGAACGCGCCGCTCTGCCCGCGGGACGTGAAGGTCTCGGGCGTCTCTGCGGGATCGACGGCCCGGGTGAGCTGGGTCTTCCCGCCGGACGCGCATGTGAGCGTCTCGGGGATCGAGCTGGAGCGATCGGTCGACGGAGGGGCCTTCACCGCGGTGACGTCCGGGATGATGACCTCGTACGCCGACCGCCTGCCCGCGCAGATGGACCGCGTCGTCTACCGGGTGCGCTCGGTCGGGGAGGGCGGGGCCTGCTCCCCGTGGGTGACGGCATCCCCGGCACAGGAGAACGCGCCGAACGTGAGTCTCCGGATCGGCGGCGCATGGAAGAGCGTCGAGGCGGTCTGGGTCGGCGTGAACGGACGCCCCGCCGGAACGAAGAACACGTGGATCGTCGGCGGGAGATCATGACTGCCGCGAAGCGGCAACATCACCCCTCCCCCCAAATAAAAAACCGTCATATCCCTCTTGTCCCGCGCATATACTGATACCGCAGGAGAAAGAACGGCGCCGCCCCCCGAGATTCATTCGAGTCCGGGGGACGGCGTTTTTCTATGGATTCGGAGGACACACGAATCGTTTTATAGGATCGGTTATCCCGCGCGGTCCGCGGAGAAGAGGGGCTTCCCGAAAACGCCGGGGGCGTAGGTGAAGAGATAGGTGCCGAGGATCCCGTCCTCGTCGGTGAGGTAGAACATCGCCGTGCGGGAGACGCCGTCCGAGGAGACGTGGAAGTCCTCGCAGTCGTACCCGGTCGAGGGCAGGCCGATGCCCACGGGGATCCAGACGCATCCGGCGACCTCGTCGAACGCGCCGTCCGGGATCAGGAGATCCTCGATGCCGAAGACCTCCCGCGCGATCATGCGGGCGTCCTCCTCGGCGATCTCATACCGCTCCCGGTCCTCCATGAGGCGGACGTAGCGGGCGTAGGGGTGATGCGCGCGGTCGGCGTAGAGGGTGAGCGAATAGAGGAACCGGAGCGCGTCGTCGTTCTCGAAGGACACGTCCCCGTCCGTCCATTCGGCGGGCATGACGTAGCGGACGATCTGCTCGGTGAGGAGCCGCGCGCCCTCCTCGTCGATGCGGTGGGCCGTGACGCGGTTCTCCCGGGATGCACTGCCCCAGATCCCCGAGGAGAATTCGGAGAGCCGCCAGCCGTCGTCGGTGTTCGTGTAGGTAACGTGCCAGCGCTCGTAGTCGATCGGGCCGTCTTCCTCGCCGAGCTCGTGCTCGTAGGCGGCAATGTACCAGAGATCGAGGGTCCATTCGTTCGAGGTGATGATCTCGAAGCGGTCGTATTCGGGCATGTGTCCGATGCGGGAGCCCATCGATCCGTTCGCGACGCCGAGCTTGCCGTCGAAGTTCTTGAAGCGCGTCTTCATGTTCTGCCAGGCGTTCCACTCGTAGACGGCGGTGACGGCGCGCTCGAAGTCGTAGTAGTTCTCAAAGCGTCCGCGGACCATGGTCCAGTCCCACGAGGTGCCGTTCTCGTCGACCGTGGAGAGGGCGGGATAGCATTCGCCGGAGAGGAAGGGCTCGCCGTCCTGCCGGGGGAAGGATTCGAGGAAATCAACGGGATCGCTCTCGAGCCCTTCGAGTGCCAGGGCGCCGCGCCAAAGATCGGCCTGCTCCTCATTGAGGAAGTCGGGGATCGGCTGCTCGTACGCCCAGTCGGGGATCGGGATGGAGGGGGCGTCCCCGTCCTCCCCGGGCTCCTCGGGCTCGCCTTTTTTCGCGAAATACATGCGCGGGATCGGGTTCGAATCCTTGCCGTGTCCCGCGTTCTTGTAGAAGAACAGGCGGTATTCGCCGCAGTCCTCGGGCTCGTCCCCTTCGTAGGAGATCAGGCGGAACCGCGCCGCGGTCGAGATCTCGTCGGAGAGGATCTCGAGGTCCTCGAGGTCGTATTTCGACACGGGATAGCCGTCCTCGTCGACGGTGTAGCGGTCGGAGGAGGAGGACGCGCCGCTGCCGCCGAGGAAAAAGCGGGAGGCGATGTCCGCGCCCTTTTCGGTGACGGCGTATTTCGCCTCGGCTTCGTTCCACTCGACGATGCCGCGCAGCGCTTCCGGGTAATCCTCGGCGGAGGCGTATTTCAGCGAGGAGAAATAGAAGTTCGAGACGGAGTCCGCGTCGAATCCGCGGGTCTTCAGCGCATCGGTGTCGAGCCATGTCCGGTTGAGGACGCAGCGGACGATCTGCTCGGTGACGAGCGCGGTCCCGGCGCGGGTGAAGAGCCCTTCGCGCGCTTCGTCCTCATCGCCCGAGAGGCTGGTCCACGGCGTCGAGCCGACTGCGCGGCTGCGGCCTTCCGGCTCCTGCGGCTCCTCGGTTTCGTCTTCCTGCTGCTCCCGGTCTTCCCCTTCCCCTTCCCCTTCCGGGGGCTTCACCTCGACCTCGCCGGGGCTGGGAGATGGGATCTCCATCATCGGCACGGGATCGAAGGGGAGCGGGTCGTCCGCTTCGGTCAGGGTCGGGTCGTCCGGCGCGTCTTCGGCGGCGGGTTCGGGATCCTCGTTTTCCCACGAGAAGAGGGGATCCGTCCGCTGCGTCTCCGTCGGAACATAGGCCGCGGTCTCATGCCCTTCGACAAGGGCGTCGAGCGCGGCGCACGAGCTGAGGCAGAGCGAAAGCGCGAGAACCATGGGGACCGCGCGGCGGGGGACTGTATTTTTCACCGGATTCACCTCCCGGTTTTTTTCTTTTCTGCCTCTTAGACGGCGCGCGGCGCGGAAAAGTTCCCCATCCGCGCCGCTGTTTACAAAAACTTTATTTTTCGCCTGAAACTGCCTCACGGCGTGCCGGACACGTCGAAGGGCAGGTCTGCCGGATCGACGGCGGGCGGATCCCACCAGTCGTCCTCGTCCGGCGGGGTCTCGGCCGGCGTCTCCGCCGGGGTCCCGGGATCCTCCGCGGGCGTTTCAGCCGGATTCTGCGCCGGATTTTCGACCGGGCTGTCAGCCGGTGTGTCCGTCGGCGTCTCTGCGGGAGGTGTCGGCTGGACCGGAGCCGGGGGCGTGTCGAGCGGGAGGACCGTCACGTTCGCGTCCTCTGCCGGGACCTCTCTCTCGATCGGCTCGCCCGTCGCGTATTCGCCCGTCGTGAAGGCGGAGAACCGCCAGCCGATGTCCGTGTTGAGCAGGGTCATGAGCGAGCGCTCGGCGGTGGGATGCTCCGGGTCGCCGTAGAAGCTGTAATACCAGAAGTCGATCTTCCAGTCGGCGGCCTCGATCAGCTCGAAGTCGTCGAGATCCGGGAGATAATCGGTCCGCGGAGCCCGTCCGGCGTTCGTATCCGCCGCGAGCCGCCCGTCGATCGAGATGTAGCGCGTCCCGGTGAGCTCCCCGGTGAAGCTCCAGGAGAAGATCGAGGTGAGGACCGTGTTGAACGCGTAGAAATTCGTGTACCGCCCGCGGGGGAAGAAGTAGGTCCGCGTCACGCCGTCGCCGCCGGTCTGCTGGACGAGGCCGTAATAGGTGCCGGGCAGATAGGGCTCGCCGTCGTTGAGCGGGAGAAGATCCACGGCCTCCGCGGGCGCGCCGACGAGGATGGGATAGAGGGCCTTCGCGCGGCGGTAGAGGGCCTGCGCGTCGGCGGGGAGGAAGGACGGGGCTCGCACGGCGGCGAGGTCCTTCGTGATCGGCGGCTCGGACGCGGCCTCGGCGGCGGTGAGGGCGGCGCCCTTTTTCAGCCAGAGCATCCGGGGAAGGAGCTGCCCGCCGTAGGACGGACGGTAGAAGAAGATCCGGTATTCGCCCCGGTCCGTGCGCCGTCCGCCCGCGACCTCGATGACGTGGAACCGCGCCTCGGTGGAGATTTCGTCGGAGGACACGCGGAGCTCGGAGATCTCGTAGGGCGTGCGGGCGATGGTCCCGCTGCCGAATTCATAGCGGCCCGTGAGCAGATCGTAGCCGAAGCCGGTGTCCGTCTCCGTCGGGCTGTCCGTATAGCCGAAGAGCCCGCGCGCCACGGGATCCGCCGCCTCGTCCGAAACGGTGTAGACCTTCGCCTCGGCGTCCCAGTCGAGGAGGGAGGCGAGGTAGGTCGGATAGCCGCTCACGTTGCGGTAGCGGAAGGTCGAGACGAGGAAGGACGTGAGCGCGCGCTGGCTGATGCCCTGAAAATCGGCGGAGAGCCAGCTTGCGTCCATGCAGTAGCGGACAAGCTGTTCCGTCACGAGCGCGGTCGCGGCGCGGGTGAAGAGGCCGTCGCGGGGGACGTCTTCGCCCTCGGTGAGGGAGGCCCACGTCGTCGAGGCCGGGGGAAGGGCGCCGAAGTCACGCAGCTCCGCCGGGGCGTTCGGATTGACGGGCTCCGCCGTATCGCCGATAGCCGGCTCCTCCCACGAGAAGAGCGGGACGGGCGGTTCGGTCTCGACGGGCGGGAGCGGTTCGGTCTCCTCCTCCCCGCGTCCCATGAGCGAGCATGAGGAGAGGAAGGGCAGGGCGAGCAGAACGAGAGCCAGAAGCAGGGAGAGCAGGGGAATCGTGCGTTTCATGGACCGCACCTCCGGTTGATTAGCGGTTTGGGCTTATTTTTTCTCGAGATCCGTGATCTCGGTGACGCCGCTCGGCAGGACCCAGGATTTGAGGAACGTGATCCGGTCGCCGGGCTCGATGAACAGGACGGATTCGTCGAAGGGCATGCGGTACACGCCGGTGTCCGTCTTGAGGTAGACGACCGTGGAGCCCGCCTCCGTCACGTAGACGATCTCGGAGACGACCGCCTCGCCGGGCAGGACGTCGTCAGCCACCTCCGCCGCGCCGCTCTGACGCAGGGCCGCCTTGTACTTCTGGAAGACGTCCTCCTGCGTTTCGCTCGTCACGACGAGGTTGTAGTTCTTGACGTTGACCATCGAATACATCTTGACGATGCCCGAGGCGTCCTTTAAGACCATGATATACGTCGCCTCACCGCCCACGTTGATGAGGGACGGGAAGGACGCGCGGTAGCCGAACTGCTGGACCGAGCCCTCGGCGGCGGACATGGCGGAATACTCTTCCGCGCCCGCCACGGAGAAGAAGCGGTATTCGCCCGTGCGGCTGTTCGCGAGGATGAAGCCGATGTTCGCCTCGTCATTCGAGGTGGAGGTGACGCCCGTGAAGATGTAGACGTCGTTGCCGATGATCTTGTAGCCGAAGTCGTCCGTCGTCACGACGCAGTTGACCTGGCTGAATTCCGAATTGATCCAGCCGCCGCGGAGCATGCCGTACCAGTCGTACTTCTGACAGATGAGATCGCCGTAGTAGACGATGTCGATCCAGTCGGGGGACTCGGCGGGGGCGTATTCCGCGACCTCGCCCGTGCAGGCGTCGAGGGTGACGACACGATCCACGTCCATCGCGCCGAAGAGCCCGGCGTGCGGCTTCATCGTGGAGGCGACCCAGTAGGGATGCCCGTTGTCGTCGACCTCAAAGCAGACGCTGCCGAAGATGGCGGTCGGGCAGGCGAAGCGGAGGGCGCGGGTGAGGTTCTTCGAGAAGTAGGCGGAGGGGCTGTAGCGGATGTACTCGCCGGAGAGGCGCACGAATTCCGCCTCGAACTTGACCGTGTCGACCTTGACGTAGCCCGGGATGCCCGCGGCCTTGTTCTGCACCCACTTGAAGAAGGAGGCGTATTCGAGCGGGGAGACCTTGTAGGGATGGCTCTCGCCGCGCGCGTTCTTCATCGCGATCTGGGTGTACTGATAGGAGACCTCATACTGCGAGACGAGGTCGGAGAGGGTGCCGAGGGTGCGCGCGCCGATGATGCGGGCCGAGGCCGTGTCCATCAGG
>CACZSA010000026.1 GCA_902783705.1 uncultured Ruminococcus sp. | reverse complement strand
GGGCTGTCGCATTTCTCCGCTTTTGAGCGTTCATGCGACAGCCCCTTTTGATTTTTGAAACCGGGTTCCGGTTTTCATCCTTTCAGACAAAACATTGTCATTGCGAAGAAGGCGTCCTGGGACGCCTGACGTGGCAATCTCTTCGGTATGGAGGATGGAGACAGAAACTTGGTGACAATATCATGCGCAGCGTATTCGAAATTATCCCCGACTTCCATCCTGCTCACCAATTTCGGAGAGATTGCCACGTCAGCTGAGTTTCAGCTTGCTGAAATTCGCTCCTCGCAATGACAAACTTTCGTTTGTTATGAAATCAACCGGCACCAGATTTGTTTTGCGACAGCCCCTTTTCTGTGGAGGAGAGGAGGCGGGTATGCGGACCTCGCGCTGCAAAGCCGTTCCGAAAAGGAGCCTGCGCAGAGCCCGGACATGATCCCGCCTCCTCACCCATATAGACGCGAAAACGCGCGAAATGTTTCACAGGGTTCTGTAAACAAATTGTGAATTCTGAGAAATACAGAAATAGCAGGGGATGTCCCTGCTCGTTTTCTTATTTTCTCTGCGCGCCGTCCGCGAGGAGGTGGAAGCCGAACGCGTCGATCCGGCGGAGGACGTCCTCGGAGACCTTGGTACGGAGGGTTTCTCGGGCGAGGTCGAGGTTCGGGGCGCGGCTCGTGAGGTTGTGTGCGTCCGTGCCGAGAAGCTCCGCTCTTCCCTCTTCAAACATGCGGATCCAGCGCTTGCTGTTCCATCCGAATTTCGACTGCAGGGATTCCGCGTTGATCTGCACGATCACGGGGAGCTCGAGGATGCGCTCGTAGGTCTCATTCCCCTTCTGGAATTCCGCGAACCGCTCGTAATGCGCGAGGATCACCCGGAACCGGCGGTCATAGCAAAGCGCGGACACCGCGTTGATCTCGTACGTGGACCACGGGGCGAAGGGCATCTCGAGCAGGAGAATGTTCGTGTCGCCGATGCAGAGCCGCCCGAGGTTTTCCTCCTCCTCGATCCCGAAGAAGAAGGCCACCTCCGCGCCGAGGGCGATCGACGGGACGTTCCATTCGGGCTCCTCCCGGATGCGCTGGCACAGACGCTTGTACGACGCGGCGCGGCGCGAGAGGAAGTCGGGGATGTCCTCGTCCTTCCGATAGTAATGGGAGGTCGAGACCACGAGATCGCAGCCGTAGTTCTTCATCCGCTGAAGCATTTCAAGGGACATATCCGTCGATTTGCTGCCGTCGTCCATCTTCGGCAGAATATGGCTGTGGAAGTCGATCACCGGGTAGCGCGTCATGCGGATGCTCCTTGCTGCAAGTCGGATTTCAGGCGGGTACATAGACAACACACCCGCAATACGGCTCATTATACCATGTTCGGCTCCGGATTGCAAGTACCCGCGCGCGATTTTTCCGCGCAGACCTTCATTTTTGACGGGTTGAACGGAAATCCCTGCCCGTCCGATCCTCCGGCTGTCCAATCTGCGGACTGTCCGCCGCGCGGGCCTTTGGATTAGTGCATGCTAATCCGTTTTTTGCATTCAAAAACCTCATGCGCTGAATCCCGATCCGCAATTTTGCGGAGTTTACAAATACTTCACAAACTCCGCCGATTCCTGTGCTATAATGGGGACATCACCGGGAGAGGAGCGTGTATCTTCCCTCTCCGGCGACGGCGGAGATAGCGGGGGATCCGCATTTTTTAAGCCGTGTGGTTAGCGTTTACTAACTCCAATCCAAGGGGGACGGAGTGGAAATGCCCGACCGACGGCAATCTTCTGAAAGGGGTGTTTCACCATGAAACTCCAAAAAACGATGGGCCTCGCGCTGAGTCTTCTTCTCGCTGCCGCCCTCACCCCGAATGTCATGGCGGACGGCGCGGATCAGGGCGCGTATGTCCTCATGAACATTCCGTACGCGGAATTCTACGCCGCCGAACTCGGCGCAGGGGATGCCGCAGTCGACGCCGTGACCTCCGCCACGAAGAACAAGACCCGCACCGCGACGCTTGCCGGCGGTTCCTATCACGTCAACGCGGACGGCACCGACACCACCGGCGTGACGTATCCGGTCTATGTCGAGGATCTCTCCCTCCTCGCCGGGTACAACGAAGTCACCGACGCCTCCTCCGTGGAAATCACTGTGACCAACCGCGGCAAGACCTCCACGACCGTTTTTGAGGGCAAGGAAGCGCTCTTCGAAGCGCCGTCCTACTCCTACTATGTCCTCTCCGACACACCGGACTGCTACAAGACCCTCTCCGCGGACGGCAAGTTCTCCGCTGTTCAGGGCACGGTCAGCGCGGTCGACGGCGTCACGGCGGCTCTCACGGTCGGCGGTCACCACACCGATATTGAAATCTCCCTTGAGGGTACGACCGGGATCGAGAAGGGCGACGCGGTGAACGCCGTTGTCCTCACCACCTCGGACGGCGCGAAAACCGGACTGCGCCACGTCGTCAACATCTGGCGCGGCACCGAGCTCGGCTGGAACATCGGCGAGCTGGACCTCGGCGGCAAGACCGTCACGAACGTCCGCTACATCACCGACTCCGCGGTCATCGATTATCCCGTTGCCATCGAGATCCCCGAAGCGGGCTATGTCCTCATGAACATCCCCTACGCGGATTTCTACAAGGCCGAACTCGGCGCAGAGGATGCCGCTGTCGACGCCGTGACCTCCGCCACGAAGAACAAGTCCCGCACCGCGACGCTCGCCGGCGGCTCCTACCACGTCAACGCGGACGGCACCGATATCTCCGGCATCGTCTACCCCGTTTTCGTGAAGGATCTCTCCGTCCTCGACGCGTGCAAGGAAATCACCGACGCCTCCTCCGTCGAGATCACCGTGACCAACCGCGGTCAGACCTTCACCTCCGTCTATGAAGGCAAGGAAGCGCTCTTCGAGGCGCCATCCTATTCCTATTATAAGCTCACCGAAAAGCCCGCCCGCTCCAAGGCGCTCGACGCCGCGGACGGCAAGTTCACCTTCGGCGCGGTCGGCGGCAGAGCGGCTACCGTGGAAGGCGTCACAGCGGAGGTCTCCTACGGCGGCCACCACACCGACGTGGAAATCTCCCTCGCCGGAACGGAAGGCATTGAAAAGGGCGACAGCGTGAACGCCGTCATCCTCACCACCGCGGACGGCGCGAAGATCGGCCTGCGCCATGTCGTCAACATCTGGCGCGGCACCGAGCTCGGCTGGAACTACGATGAGCTCGCGCTCCTCGGCAAGACCATCACGAACATCCGCTACATCACCGACTCCGCGGTCATCGACTACCCCGTCTCCGTCTCCCTCAAGCAGGGTGCTTCGAAGGCTGACGGCAGGATCGCCGCGCTCAAGGTCTTCACGATCGACGCTCTCCCGGCGGATATCGAGAATCCCGTCGTCTCCGTCTACAAGGTCGTCGGCGAAGGCCGGAACGCCGTGAAGGAATACATCGTGGAGAACGCTCCGATCGTCAACGGCAAAGCGACGCTCACCGCCCCCGCGGAATACGGCGTCACCTACAGCTACGTCGTCACGAGCGGCAACTATGTCCCGCTGAACGGAACCGCCGAGTCGAACATCCCGCTCTGGAACAACATCGCGCGCCGCGGTCTCTTCGGCCTCTTCTTCGGCGGAAGATAAATCCCGGCATCCTCCATACAGCAAAACAGGACCGATTGAACGTCGGTCCTGTCTTTTTCTTACATATTTATAGGAATGATCCGGCTCAGTCGCGCAGCGCGGCGCGGAAGCCTGCCAGCAGCTCGTCGTAGGTGTCGAATGCCGGGACATCCGGGTTGGCGCGGCGGATGGCGTCGGTCGTGCGGAAGAGGAATCCGCTCTTCCCCGCCCGGATCATGCCGAGGTCGTTGAAGCTGTCGCCCGCCGCGATCGTCTCAAAGCCGACCGACTGGAGCGCCTTCACCGTCGAGAGCTTCGTCTGCTCGCAGCGGAGGCGGTAGTCCGTGATCTCCCCGTCCGGCGCGACGACGAGCTCGTTGCAGAAGAGCGTCGGCCAGCCGAGCTTTTTCATCAGCGGCTTCGCGAACTGGGTGAACGTATCGGAGAGGATCAGCACCTGGGTCTCCTCTCTCAGCGCGTCGAGAAATGCCCGTGCGCCTTCCATCGGATCGACCGTCGCGATGACCCGCTGGATCTCGGCGAGTCCGAGGCCGTGTTCCTTCAGGATCGCGATGCGGCCCTTCATCAGCTTGTCGTAATCGGGTTCGTCGCGGGTCGTGCGGCGCAGCGCGGGGATTCCGGCGGCGTCGGCAAAGGCGATCCACATCTCCGGCACGAGGACCCCTTCGAGGTCCAGACAGATAATCTTCATTTCTCCATGCTCCTTACGCTTCCGCGTTCTTTTCGAGATATTCGGTCAGGCTCAGGATCGACGCGATCATGGCGTCCGTGTTCTCCTCGTCGAGATCCCGGCCGACGGTGCGGATCATGTCCCGCACGAAGTCGAGGTACTTCCGGTTTGCCGCCTCACCGCTCTCGGACAGCTCCACGTAGATGACCCGGCGGTCCACCGGGGAATAGGAGCGGGTGACGTATTCCTTTTTCACGAGCACATTGACCGCGGTGGTCAGGGACGCCGGGGAGAGATGCAGATACCGCGCGATCTCCGCCATGGTGTTCCGGTTCGCGCTGCGCAGGGAGGAGACCGCTTCCAGCACATGCAGCTCGCGGATCGAGAGATCCTTCGAGCACGCCTTGCGCAGACACTGCTCTTCCAGCGTCAGAAGGTGCAGGGCCGAGTGCAGGAAATAGTCGTTCAGAATATCGATCTGCTTCTTGTTCACGAGTTTCTCCCCCCGGAAAAAGGTTTTAATGTGAGAATATCATATCATATTTACATTTCACTGTCAAGGATCATGCGAAGCATTAAATGTTAAATTTTTATAGCATTCTCTCCCGTTCAGCGGAGATTCTCTGCTCGGCGGCGGGGATTTTTTCGCAGAATCGGGAACTTTTTCCCCCGCCGCGGCGTCTAATAGGGAGAAAGAGCCCGATTTCGCGCGATTTTCAGAAAAACGGCACATTTTTCCTCTTGTGATTTCTCCGCCGTTGTGCTATAATAGACCTGAATTTCCATAAGCAATCTCTCGCAATCTTTCCAGATGGAGGTTATCATGAAACTCATCAAGCGAACCCTGTCCCTGTTCCTGGCGCTTGCCATGCTCCTCGGTACGGCGATCACCGCTTCCGCGGCGAACGTCACCTTCACCGACGTGGCGGGCCACTGGGCATGGACCAACGGTCAGATCCCCTATCTCGTTTCGAAAAGCGTGCTGAACGGCTACGCGCAGCCGAACGGGACCTACACCTTCAACCCTGACGGGGCCGTCACCCGCGCCGAGTTCATCAAGATGCTCGACGAGACCTTCGGCCTGACGGCGCTCCGCGCGGTGACCTACACCGACGTCGGCGCGAACGACTGGTACTACCCCTACTTCCAGAAGGCCGCGGCGCAGGGCTACATCCTGAACTACGGCGCGTCCGCCAACCCGAACGGCAAGATCTCCCGCGAAGAGGCGATTTCCCTCCTCGTCCGGTATCTCGCCCTCCCCGCGGATGAAAAGGCGCCCGCCTCCACGTTCCTTGACTACGCATCGATCTCCGACGCGTACAAGGATTACGTCCTCATGGCGATCTACGCCTCCCTCATCAACGGCTACGAAGTCGCGGGCGGCTATGAATTCCGTCCGAAGAACACCCTGACCCGCGCCGAGGCGCTCACGATCCTCTACCGCGCGGCGGGTTCCATCTTCAATTACAGCGCGACGAAGCGCGACGCGGGCGCTCCCGCCGAGAACAGCGTCTTCACCAAGGGCGACATCATCCTCGACGGACTCAAATCGCTCAGCGGGCGCAACATCGTCAGCGAAGGCGCGTCCTCCGGCCTCGTCGATTTCAAGAACAGCACGATCAACGGCACCCTGTACATCCGGGGCGGCGCGGACGTCACCCTTGAAAACTGCGAAGCGCTCGAGATCGTCGTCTCCGGCGGCGGCACCCTCTCCCTTGCGAACAACACGCATGTGAACAGCATCACCGTGGACAAGTCCTCGCACCTCTACGTGTACTCCGGCACCTCGGTCGACCGTCTCACGGTCAACGCGCAGGGGCTTGAGATCAACGGCAACGGCGCGATTGAGAACCTCGTCGTGCGCGCGTCCGGCGTGACCTCCACGATCTTCCCCTCGAACTTTGACATCGCCGACGGCCTCACCGCGACCCTCGCGAACGCGCCCTACTCCGGCAAGTCCAGCGACGTCGCCTCCTTCGCCGTCACCCCGTTCATGACCGCGGACAACACGAACTACTACGTCAACGTCAAGACGAACGTCACGGGCCGTGTGTACGCGTACTTCACGAACAACGACGCGGCTCCGTCCGCAAGCGAGTTCGACTCCTATTACACCCTCAGCAACTATACCGTGAACTTCACCGCGGATGAGGGCCGCTGGACCACGCAGGTCGCCGGCGCCGCCTCCTCCGTCTCGAACTACAAGTACCTCGCGCTCCAGCTTCAGAAGGATGCGCGGAAGTTCACCCCCGTCGTGATCCCGGTCACCATCAACACTACGAACGGCTTCTCGACGGCTCCCTATCTCTCCGATACCACGACGGTGTCCTTCAAGGGCAACGCCACCGGCACCACCTACTGGTTCTACACCGACGACGGCAACGTCCTCACCTCCGCCGCGTTCCTCTCCGTCTATGAGACGAAGGAGGCCGCGTTCAAGGGTTCGGTCACGATGGACAATATCTCCACCGCGCGCATCGAGCTCAACGCCAAGTATCTCGAGAATTACCACTACATCGCCCTCATGGTCCGCACGAACGCCGGCGCGTACTGCTACCCGGTCGTCATCCCGGTCGGCGATACCGGCTTCTCGGTCAAGCCCTCCGTCAAGACCGCGGGCGTGATCTCCTTCAAGGCGAACGTCTCCGGCGATCTGTACTACTACCTGACCGATGAAAAGGTCCTTCCGAACGGCGAGAAGTTCCGTGCCGAGTACAACGCGGCGACCTACAAGAGCAACATGACCGTCCGCGCCGGATACAGCGACGAGTTCAAGTATGAAACCGCCCGCGCCGCGTCCTATCCGTACATGGTCATCTCCATCCGCAACGCGCAGGGCGAATACCTGCAGCCCGTGATCCTCGAGGTCAACGTCTCGACCGGCTTCGAAGTCGATCCCGCCGTCCGCTCCTCCGAGGAGATCCGCTTCCGCACCACCGACAGCGGCATCGTGCGCTACTATTACACCACCTCGTCCTCCGCGCCTTCCATCGAGGAATTCAAGCGCCAGTACGAGGATGTGGACAGCCGCTACTACGGCTACGTCCGCGTCAACGGCATTTCCTACGAGTACATCACCTACCGCGCGCAGTACGCGAACACGAGACCCTACATGGCGATCATGTTCACCGACTCGAACGACAAGGAATACGCGCCCGTGCTGGTTGAACTCGATCACTCCACCGACAGCGGCTTCACCGTGACGCCGTACGTCTCCGGCGATCAGGTCTACTTCCAGACTGCGAAGGACGGCGAGGTGTGGTACTTCTACACCACCGACAGCGATCCGATCTCCGCTGAGGACTTCTACGACGAATACCGTGACACCGTGTCCTCCTACCGCTTCACCGAGGACGGCGTGAAGGGCGGCAAGCTCACCTCGTTCACGCTCGACACCAAGGCTTACCAGCGCAACAGCTACATCGTCCTCGCCTTCCTCCCCGCCGACGCAAGAGACCGCGATTTCAGCTATCCCTACGTCCTGGACATCGAAGGCTCGATGCGGGACTCCGCGGGCTCCGGCCTCAAGACGTATCCCGACACCTCCGACAACACCGTGACCGTTCGGTCCGAATATGACGGCTACCTGTACTACTACCTTACCGACAGCGAGAGCGACCTCCCGGGAGACTCCACCTTCGAGCGGAAGTACAACAACGCCAGCCGCTATGATTCGTACAGCATCAAGGAAGGCGAATACAAGACCATCGATACCCGCGGCTACGACTACGTCGTCATCTGCCTCGAGTACAAGACCAAGTACATGACCCCCGTCGTGATCGACATGACGAAGGGCGCGGCGTACACGAACGGCCTGAACGACGGCGCGAACACCACGGGCACGGGCCTCTCCGACGTCTCCCTCGGACGCGACCTCACGACCGTCACCTTCACCCCGAAGGCAAGCGGCACCGTGACGCTCTACATCGTCCGCGACAAGGAGATGCAGAAGGTCGATTCCGTCTCCTGCACGGCGGACACCGTCGGCACGATCAAGCTGCCCGACAGCGACCTCGTCGTCCTGCTCTACGGCGGCGCGACCTATTACATCCAGCTGACCTCCGGCTCGACCGTCTATGAGTCCTACCGCGTCGTCACGCTGAACAACTGATCCCTGGCACAATCCCCGGACCGCAGCTTCAAAACTGCGGTCCTTTTTTTGCCGCGGTTCATTTCCACAACTTCATGCAAAATCCGCGCTTTCTTTTTTGTTTAGGATTTTATTCGATCCTCCTTGACAGGAAACGCCGTTTATGCTATACTTTGAGGGATGGAAGAACGAGCTTTAATCCGGTACCGCGATACCGGCAAGGTCGGGGTGCTTTCTCATGCCGTGTCCGGACCCTGCGCTGGGCTTTTTTCATGCCCGGGCTCTGATTCCGAATCAAAATCTTCGGAGGATTTATGAAACTCATCTATCAGCCCCAGGACAAGCCGAAATTCGGCCAGTTGATCGTATTCGCGCTGCAGCAGCTGCTCGCCATTCTCGCCGCGACCATCGCTGTTCCCTCCATCGTCGGCAACGGCATGAGCCAGTCGGCAGCCCTGTTCGGCGCAGGCGTCGGCACGCTCGTCTACCTCTGCTTCACCAAGTTCAAAAGCCCTGTGTTCCTCGGCTCTTCCTTCGCGTTCCTCGGCTCCATGTTCGCAGCTTTCGGCGGCGCGGCCTCCGTTCAGGTCGGCTATGCCGGTCTGCTCATCGGCGCAGTGTTCGCGGGCCTTGTCTATGTCGTGATCGCTCTGATCGTCAAGGCTGCCGGAGTCCGCTGGATCGATAAGCTGATGCCCCCCGTCGTCATCGGCCCCACGGTCGCCATCATCGGTCTTTCCCTCGCAGGGAACGCCGTCGGTGACGCGCTGGCCGGCGCTTACGATGCCGGTGCAGGCGCTTATGTCATGAACACCCATGTCTGGGCCTGCTTCATCTGCGCGCTCGTCACCCTCGCCGTCGTCACGCTCTGCTCCGTCTACGGCAAGAAGATGGCGAAGCTCATTCCCTTCATCATCGGTATCGCGGCGGGCTATGTCGTCGCCCTCATCTTCACGCTGATCGGGAACGCCTCCGGCAACGACGCGCTGAAGATCATCGACTTCTCCCTGTTCTCCAACATGCAGTGGATCCCCTCCTTCACATTCCTTGAAGCCTTCAAGGGATTCGGCTCCATCACCGGCGAATACATCGCGACCATCGCCGTGGCGTATGTCCCCGTCGCGTTCGTTGTGTTCGCTGAGCACATCGCGGACCACAAGAACCTCTCCACCGTTATCGGCTCCGATCTTCTGAAGGAGCCCGGCCTCCACAGAACCCTCCTCGGCGACGGCGTGGGCTCCATGGTCGGCGCGTTCTTCGGCGGCTGCCCGAACACCACCTACGGCGAATCCGTCGGCTGCGTAGCCATCACCGGAAACGCCTCCGTCATCACGATCTTCGCCACCGCGATCATCGCGATCCTCGCCTCCTTCTTCGGCCCGTTCGTGACCCTGCTCGCCACGATCCCGGGATGCGTCATGGGCGGCGTCTGCATCACCCTCTACGGCTTCATCGCGGTCTCCGGTCTCAAGATGCTCCAGCCTGTTGACCTGAACGACAACCGGAACCTCTTCACCGCTTCCGTGATCCTCATCTGCGGTATCGGCGGCATGACCCTCAAGATCGGCGCGGTCACTCTCACCGAAATCGCCTGCGCTCTGATCCTCGGCATCCTCGTCAACCTCATGCTGGGCGGCGGAAACAAGGCCGAAAAGAGCAAGAAATAATCCATCCCGCAAAATGCAAGGGAACCGTTCTCCGGAGCGGTTCCCTTTTCATGTCCCCAGAGAAGCATGAAAATTCCCGGATAAAATTTCTCTTACCCGCTTGACAAATCCGCCGTTTTGTGGTATGATAGTATCCGTTCGGTAAAGCGCGCGGGCAGCCTCGCCTCCCTCATTGCGAGTGTAGTTCAGTGGTAGAATTCCAGCCTTCCAAGCTGGTTATGTGGGTTCGATTCCCATCACTCGCTTGTATGTGCCTTTAGCTCAGCTGGATAGAGCAACTGCCTTCTAAGCAGTAGGTCGTGGGTTCGAGTCCCCCAAGGCACGCCATCGGCTTTGCCGAAACGGACGGTTCCATACCGGTCCCGTTCGTTCCTCCGCCGCGTACCCTTTCACGGGAGCCACGCGCGGCGTTTCATACGCTGTCTTTACGGCAGCGACTTACGGTGGAATTAGCTCAGTTGGTTAGAGCGCCAGGTTGTGGCCCTGGAGGCCGTGGGTTCGAGTCCCATATTTCACCCTCGC